>NZ_JBDPMH010000015.1:0-174309 GCF_039871735.1 Plantactinospora sp. B24E8 | reverse complement strand
TTGGAGTTTTTGGGGCGTGCGGATGATCAGGTGAAGATTCGTGGTTATCGGGTGGAGTTGGGGGAGATCGGGGCGGTGTTGGCGGGGCATCCGGGGGTCCGGGACGCCGTCGTCCTCCTCCGCGACGACACCCTGGTGGGCTACTACCTGCCCGCCACCACCCCCGCGGCCAGGACCTTGACGAACTCCGGCCCGGACCAGCCGGCCGACAGCCCGACCGATCACCCGGCCCACAGCGCCAACCAGCCGGCCGACCCGCCGCTGAGCAGCGCCGAGCTGGCCGAACACTGCCGCACCGCACTGCCCGAGTACATGGTGCCGGCCGCGTTCGTCGCGCTGGACCGGTTCCCGCTGACGGTGAACGGCAAGCTGGACAAGCGGGCGCTGCCGGCGCCGGACCAGGGTGCGCTGCCGACAGGTGAGGTCTACGTGGCGCCGCGTACCGAGGTGGAGGAGCGGGTCGCGGCGATCTGGCGGGACGTGCTCGGGGTCGAGCGGGTCGGGGTGCACGACAGCTTCTTCGACCTCGGCGGGCACTCGATCCGGGCGGTCGCCCTGGTCGGCGCCCTGCGCGAGGCCGGTTTCCCGGCCGGCGTACGGGACGTGCTGGAGGCGCGCACCGTCGCCCGGCTCGTCGAGGCGCTGGCCGGCCGGGAGGAGGCGCGGGTCGAGCGGGCCGTGGCGCCGTTCGACCTGATCTCCGCCGCCGACCGGGCCAGACTGCCGGTCGGGGTGGTCGACGCGTACCCGCTCTCCCAGGTGCAGCTCGGCATGCTGGTGGAGATGCTCGGCGACGCCGAACTGAACCCCTACCACACGGTCAACTCGTTCCGGCTCCGCGACGGGCGGCCGTTCTCCGCCGCCGCGCTGCGGGCCGCCGCCGACCTGGTCGCCGACCGGCACGAACTGCTGCGTACCTCGTTCGACCTGGAGACGTACGCGGTGCCGATGCAGCTCGTGCACGCCGACGCGACGATCCCGCTGACCGTCCGGGACCTGCGGGACCTTCCGCCGACCGGGCGGGAGCAGGCGGTCCGCGACTTCACCGATCGGGAGCAGGCCACCCCGTTCGCCGTCGGCGACGCCCCGCTGCTGCGACTGGCCGCCCACGTCGAGAGTGACGGGTCGTGGTGGCTGACCGTGACGGTGTGCCACCCGATCACCGAGGGCTGGAGCCACCGGGCGATGCTGGTCGAGCTGCTCGACGCGTACCAGCGGATCCGCGATGGCCTGGCCCCCGCGCCGGTCGAGCGACCGGCGGTGCGCTACGCCGACTTCGTCGCCGCCGAACTCCGGTCGATCGACTCGGCGGCCGACCGGGACCACTGGCGCGGCATCGTCGAGCGGTACGCCCCGTTCGCCCTGCCCGCGGCCTGGGCTGACCCGGCCGGCCGGGTCAGCGACGGCTACTCGGTCACCGTGGTCTGGGGCGACCTGGACCGCGAGCTGCGGGCCCTGGCCGCCGCGGCCGGGGCGTCCCTGAAGAGCGTGCTGCTCGCCGCCCACCTCAAGGCGCTCAGCCAGCTCACCGACGAGCGTCGGTTCTTCACCGGCCTGGTCTACAGCGCCCGTCCCGAGGTGGTCGGCGCGGACCGGGTCTACGGCATGTACCTCAACAGCCTGCCGTTCGGCTACGACGGCACCGCCGCCACCTGGCGGAACCTGGTGCGCGACGTCTACACCCACGAGACCGCCTGCTGGCCGCACCGACGCTTCCCGATGCCGGTGATCCAGCGCGAGTTCGGCGACGGACGACGCCTGGTCGACGTCCGTTTCTCCTACCAGGAGGACTTCGAGGCGGTCGACACCGACCTGATCGACGTCGAGAACGGGCTCGGCGACGGCGCCAGCGAGTTCCCGCTCGCGGTGGCGGCGGCGGACGGTGGCCTGATCCTCACCACCAACCGCCGGGCGCTCCGGCCGGAGCACGCCGAACGGCTCGCCGGGATCTACCGGGCGGTGCTGGAGGCGATGGCCGCCGACGTCGACGGCGACGCCCGGACCAGCCACCTGCCGCCCGGCGAACGGGACCGGCTGCTGGTCACCGCGAACCGGACCGACCCGGCGCCGGTCCGGCAGGCCGTGCACCAGCTTGTCGCGGAGCGGGCCGCGGCCACCCCGGACGCCCTCGCGGTCCGCTGCGGCGCGGCGCGGCTGAGCTACCGGGAACTCGACACGCTGGCCAACCGGTACGCCCAGCACCTGCGGGCGCTCGGCGTCGGTCCGGAGTCGACGGTCGGCGTCCTGCTCGACCGGGGACCGGACCTGGTCGCCGCCCTGCTCGGAATCTGGAAGGCCGGCGGGGCGTACGTGCCGCTCGACGCCTCCCACCCGACCGAGCGGCTGCGCCACATGCTGGCCAACGCCGGCGCCCGGCTGGTGGTCACCCAGCAGGCGTACGCCGACCGGTTCACCGTCGCGCAGGTGCTCGTCGACCGGGACGCGGCGGCGGTGGCGGCCCGCCCGGCGAGTCCGCCCGACGTCCCGACCGACCTCGACGGTCTGGCGTACGTCATCTACACCTCCGGCTCCACCGGCCGACCGAAGGGCGTCCAGGTGCCGCACCGGGGCCTGACCAACCACGTCCAGTGGGCCGCCGCCGAACTCGCCTCCCGGGGTGACCGGGGCGCCCCGCTGTTCTCCTCGATCGCCTTCGACCTGCCGGTGCCGAACCTCTACGCCCCGCTGGTCACCGGCCAGCCGGTGCACCTGATGCCGGCCGACGTCGAGCTGGACCGGCTCGGCGACTGGCTGGCCGGAGCCGGGCCGTTCAGCTTCGTCAAGCTGACCCCCGGCCACCTGGACCTGCTCTCCCACCAGCTCACCGCCGAACAGGCGTCCGGGCTGGCCGGCGTGCTGGTGGTGGCCGGCGAGGCGCTCACCCGGGCCACCCTGGACCGGTGGCGTGCGCTGGACCCGGACACCCCGCTGATCAACGAGTACGGCCCGACCGAGGCGTCGGTCGGCACCTGTGTCCAGTCGGTCACCGCAGCGCCCGAGGGTGACGTGGTGCCGATCGGCCGCCCGCTGCCCGGCATGACGATGTACGTGCTGGACCGCTGGTTGCAGCCGGTCCCGGTCGGGGTCCCCGGCGAGCTGTACGTCGGCGGCACCGGCGTCACCAGGGGTTACGCCGACCAGCCCGGGCTGACCGCCGAGCGGTTCCTGCCCGACCCGTTCGGGCCGCCCGGCGGTCGCCTCTACCGCACCGGCGACCTGGTCCGGACCCTGCCGGACGGTGCGGTCGACTTCCTCGGCCGGCTCGACGACCAGGTCAAGATCCGGGGTTACCGGATCGAGCTGGGGGAGATCCAGGCGGTGCTGCTCGACCACCCGGCGGTCCGGGACGCGGTCGTGGTGGCCCGCGACGTGGTCCGGGACGACGCCCCGACCGGGGACCGGCAGCTCGTCGCCTACTGCGTACCGGCCGGGGACGGTGGGGACCTGAACGCCGGGGTGCTCGCCGAGCACTGCGCCACCCGACTGCCGGACTACATGGTGCCGGTGGCGTACGTGCCGCTGGAGCAGATCCCGCTGACCGCGAACGGCAAACTGGACCGGCGGGCCCTGCCCGACCCCGGGGACGCCGGCGCACCGGCCGCCCGGGAGTTCGTCGGACCGCGCACCGAGACCGAGCGGACCCTGGCCGGGATCTGGGCCCGGGTGCTCGGCCTGCCCGAGGTCAGCGTGCACGACAGGTTCTTCGAACTGGGTGGCCACTCCATCCTGATGATCCAGGTGCTGGCCGCCGCCCGGCAGGCCGGACTGCCGCTCGCGGTGGCCCAGATGTACCAGCACGAGACCGTCGCCGAGCTGGCCGCCGCGGTGGCGGCCGACACCACCCCGGCGGTCGAGGCGGTGACCGAACAGGGACAGGTCACCGGTGAGGTGCCGCTGACCCCGATCCAGCGACGGTTCCTCGCCCTGCCCGGCGACCCCGACCGGTATGCCCAGGCGGGCCTGCTCGACGTACGGCCGGCGGCCGACGTGAACCGGCTCGCCGGGGCGCTGGACACGCTGGTCGCCCACCACGACGCGCTGCGGCTGCGGATCCGCGACGGGGTGGCGACGATCGGCGCCGAGGTCCCGGCCGACCTGCTGACCGTCGTCGACCTCGGGCAGCTGCCGGAGGCGGAGCGGGAGACGGTGGTCCGGGAGACGGTCGGTCGGGCCGCCGAGGGACACGACATCGCGGCCGGACGCCTGGTCCGGGCCACCCTGCTGCGCGGCGGAAACGCCGATGGCGACCAGTTGCTGCTCGCCGTGCACCACCTGGCGGTGGACATCGTCTCGTGGCAGATCCTGGTCGCCGATCTGAACACCGCGTACGCCGGGGAACCGCTGCCGGCCAAGAGCACCTCGGTCCAGCACTGGGCCCGTCGGCTCGTCGAACACGCCGCGGGGAACGAGTTGGCCGCGCAGGCGCCGTACTGGCTGAACCGGATGCCGGCGGCGGCGCTGCCGGTGGACCGTCCGGAGGAGACCGACCACGCCGCCGACGCCCGCACCGTCACGGTCACCCTGCCCCGGCACCTGACCGCCGCGCTCACCCACCAGGTGCCGGCGGCCGGGCAGGTCCGCGCCGAGGAGGTCTTCCACACCGCGCTGGCCACCGCGGTGGCCGGCTGGACCGGCGGCAACCGGGTGCTGCTCGACCTGGAGGGGCACGGCCGGGAGGAGATCTTCCCGGACGTGGACCTGTCCCGGACCGTCGGCTGGTTCACCAGCCTCTACCCGGTTTCGCTCTGGCTACCGGCGGGCGATCCGGAGGCCGCGCTGCGTGCCGTCCGCGACCAGCTGCGCGCGGTCCCGGACCGGGGTCTCGGCTACGGCCTGCTCCGGCACCTCAGCTCGGACACCGAACTGGCGGCGGCCCTGGCCGAGCTGCCCGAGCCGCGGATCCTGGTCAACTACACCGGGCACCGGTCGGTGGGCAGCCAGACCGGCCCGGCCGGCCCGGACGGCGGACGACCGAGCGCGCCTCGGTTCACCCTGCCCGCCCGTCGGCTGGTCAGCGCCCAGGACCCGGACCGGCCCCGAACCCACCCGCTGCAGGTCACCGCCGGGGTGCACGACCACATGCTGACCGTGCACTGGACCTACCCGGGACGGCGGTACGACGAGGCCACCATCCGGCGGGTCGCCGAGCGGACCATCGAGGCGCTCACCGACCTGATCGGGCACGCGGTGCCGAAGGCGGCGGTGCCGAGCGGGCCGGTGATCTCCGGCGAGGCGGTCCGGGCCGCCCTCGACGAGTACGCGGTGCCGGGCGCGGCGGTGGCGCTGGTCCGCAACGGCGAACTGGTCTCGGCGGACGGCTATGGCAGCCTGACCGCCGGCGGTGACGTCCCGGTCACCGCGGACACCCTGTTCCAGGTCGGGTCGATCAGCAAGCACGTCTGCGCGGTCGGCGCGCTCCGGCTCGCCGCCGCCGGCCGGCTGGACCTGGACACCGACGTCAACCGCTACCTGACCAGCTGGCGGCTGGACGCCCCCGGCCCGGTGACCGTACGCCAGCTGCTCAGTCACGTGGCCGGGCTGACCGTGGTCCGCAACAGCGGGCAGCTGCGCGGCGAACCGGGGCCGACCCTGCTCGACCTGCTCACCGGCCGGCCGCCGGCGACCACCCCGCAGGTCCGGGGTGAACTGCCACCGGGCGAGCAGTTCCGGAAGAGCAACGGGCACTACTGGGTGCTGGAGCAGCTGCTGACCGACCTGACCGGGCAGCCGTTCGCCGAACTGATGCGGGAGCTGGTGTTCGCCCCGCTCGGCATGGACGGGACCAGCTTCGACCAGGCGTTCCCGGAGACGTCGGGCCGGCCGGTGGCGGTCGGGCACGACGAGCGGGGCACCCCGGTGCCGGGTGGCTGGCGGGTCAAGCCGGTGCTCGCCTCGACCGGGCTCTGGGCCACCGCGCCGGACCTGGCCCGGCTGCTGGTCGCGGTCCGCCGGGCGTACCTCGGGGAGGGGGAGCTGCTGCCCCGGCCGTACGCCGAGCAGCTGCTCACCGCGATCCACCGGGACGCGCTCTACGGGCTCGGCACCTCGGTCGACGACACCGGACGGGAAGTCGAGTTCGGACACGTCGGCGAGTCGGTCGGCTACCGCGCGATGATGCTGGGGCGGGTGCGCAGCGGCACCGGTTTTGTGGTGCTCACCAACGCGGACTCCGGCAAGGAGGTGCACAAGGTCGTCGCGCTCGGTGTCGGCCAGCAGGACGGGCAGCAGTTCGGGGTCGGCCAGGGCCGTACCGAGCTGGGCTACTGACCGGGGCCGGGGGACCGGGATCCGGGCACCGCACCACCGGGCCGGTCCGCCGGACCGCGCCGGAACCAGATCGGCCGGACGGGAGACACCATGACACGTCATCTCATCTCCATCAGCGACCTGACCGACGACGACCTGCACGGCATCGTGCGGCGGGGAGCCGAGCTGAGCACCGGGGCGGCCGTACCGTCCCGGGCGCTGGCCGGCCGGATCGTCGGCATCTACTTCCGACGTACCTCCACCCGGACCAGGACCGCCTTCTCCAGCGGGGCGCTGCGACTCGGCGGGCAGATCATTGCGTACGGGCCCGACGACCTGCAGACCCGGACCGGTGAGACGGTGGAGGACACCGGGCGGGTCTTCGCCGGCATGCTCGACCTGCTGGTGGCCCGTACCGCGGACAGCCCGTCCGAGCTGCGCGCGTACGCCGGGCACGGCCGGATGGGGGTGGTGAACGCGATGACCGCCGACGAGCATCCCACCCAGGCGCTCACCGACCTGACCACCCTGCTCGTCCACTTCGGGCGGCTGGAGGGGCTGCGGGTCCGGTACGTCGGCGAGGGCAACAACACCGCGACCGCGCTCGCCCTGGCCCTGACCCGGATCCCGGGAACCGAACTCGACCTGCGCACCCCGCCCGGGTACGGGCTGCCGGCCGGGCTGCTGCACACGGCGACGGAGCAGGCCCGGCGGTACGGTGCCCGGATCTCCGAACGGCACGACATGACCGAACTGGGCGACGGGGTCGACGTGGTCTACACCACGAGGTGGCAGACCACCGGCAGCAGCAAGGCCGACCCGGAGTGGCGGCGGGTCTTCGCCCCGTTCCAGGTCGACGACGCGGTGCTCGGGGCCAGCCCGAAGGCGGTGTTCATGCACGACCTGCCGGCACACCGGGGCGAGGAGGTGACCGCGTCGGTGCTGGACGGCCCGGCCAGCATCGCGTTCGGCCAGGCGGAGAACAAGATGCACAGCGCGATGGCGGTCCTGGAGTGGTGCGCCGCCGGCGGGTGGACCCGGTGAACGGAGCGCGTGCCAGCGCCGGGTGCTCCGGCAGGCAGCCCGGCCCGGCCCACGGTGGGCGGGCGGCCGCCGGGTGCTCCGGCCGGCGGTGGTCGCGGTGACCTCGTCGGTGGCGGCCGGCTCGGCGGCCCGCCCGGAGCCCGGCGCCGAACCGCCGCTGCGGCGCAACCGGGACTTCCTGCTGCTCTGGGTCGGTGCCGGCTTCGCTGTGCTGGGGGCGCGGATCACCGCGATCGCGTACCCGCTGCTGATCCTCTGGCAGACCGGCTCGATCACCGGAGCCGGGCTGGTCAGCACCGCCGCCCTGCTGCCGATGCTGCTGGTGCAACTGCCGGCCGGTCTGCTGGTGGACCGCTGGGACCGGCGCCGGCTGATGATCGCCGCCGATGCCGGCTGTGTACTGGTCACCGCCACCGTCGCGGTCGCGGTCTGGGCCGACCTGGTCTGGGTCTGGCACCTGGTGGTGGTCGCCTTCGTCCAGTCGAGTCTGGCCATCGTGCACCAGCTCGCCGAGCGATCGGCGGTCCGGAACCTGGTCACCCCCGGCCAACTGCCCGCCGCGCTGAGCCAGAACGAGGCCCGGCAGCGCGGCGCGATGCTGCTCGGCCGGCCGGCCGGCGGCGCCCTGTTCGAGCTGGTCCGCTGGGCGCCGTTCCTGGCCACCACGCTGGCCCACCTGGTTTCGCTGGTGTCGCTGCTGCTGATCCGCCGGCCGTTCCAGTCCACCGCGCCGGCCGGCGTCCCGGGCACCGCCCGGACCCTGCGGGCGGACCTCGTCGAGGGGATCGGCTGGGTGTGGCGCCGCCGGTTCCTGCGTACCGTGATGATCTTCATCGCGATCAGCAACATCCCGTTCGAGGGGCTGGCGCTGGCCGTGATGTACGTGGTCAAGCAGGACGGCGGTTCGAGCGTCGTGGTCGGCCTGCTCGCCGGGGTGAGCGGGGTGGGCGGCCTGCTCGGCGCGCTGGGCGGCACCTGGTGGCTGCGCCGGCTGGACCTGCGGGCGGTGGTGATCGGCGGCCTGGCCGGCTGGGCGCTGGTCATGCCGGCGATGGCGTTCACCCGCGACGTCTGGGCACTCGGTGTTCTTTTCGCCGCGATGAGCTACATCGGCGGCGTGTTCAACGTGGCCGGCGGGATCTACCTGGTCCGGATCACCCCGGACGCGCTGATGGGCCGGGTCGGCGCGGTCGCGACGCTGCTCGGCTCGGGGACGAACTTCCTCGGCCCGCTGCTCGCCGGCTACCTGCTCGCCGCGCTGCCGGTCGCCACCGCCGTGCTGGCGCTCAGCGGGGTGATGGTGGTGCTGGTCGCGGTCGCGGTGCTCAGCCCGGCGGTCCGGGCCGTGGTCGACACCCCGGAAGGCCGTCGGCTGAGCTGACCGGGGCCATCGGGGAATCAGCCGCCGGTGTAGGCGACCCGGACGTTGCCGTCCCCGGCCTGCGCGTCGATCCGGCGGGGCGCGGTCGGCTCCTCCCGTACGCTCACCGTCCGGGTTCCGGACCTCGCGCTGGCGTGCAGGTTGTAACCGTCCGGCGGCGGCACGGCGACGGTGATCCCGCCGGAGCCGGTCCGGACCAGCACCGTGGTCGGTGGCGTCGCGAAACGCAGCGCCACGTCACCGGCGCCGGACCGGGCCTGCACCTGGGGCGAGTGCAGGTCGGCCCCGTCGATCCGGCCGGAACGGGCGTCCAGCCGCAGGTCGCCGGCGACGTTCTCCACCCGTACGTCGCCGTTACGGCTGTGCAGGGTCAGTGGGCCGGTCACGTCCCGGACCGAGACGGTCCCGGAGCCGGTCCGCACCGTCACCGCCACCTCCGGCGGCACCTCGATCCGGTACGCCACCGCACAGCCGGGCAGCCGTGGCCGCGTACCGCAGTCGGCGGTGACCGACAGCCGGCCGTCGGCGTGCTCCTGCCGGACCACCGGCCGGCCGTACGACCAGGTGAGCCGCTGCTCGACGGTGGCCCGCCCGGGCGGGCCGGTGGTCACCTCGGCGCTGCCGTTGCCCAGCTCGACGGTGAGTTCGGTGACCGTGCCCTGGTAGCCGGTCCGCTCGGTGACCGTCTGCCGGGCCAGCCAGGACCAGGCCGACACCCCGCCGGCCAGGACGGTGACCACGGCCAGGGTGTGCCCGAACGGCCGCCAGAACCCGGCCATCACACCTCCCGCAGGAAGTGCAGCACGGCGAGCACCCGCCGGTGGTCGGCGTCGGCGGCGGCCAGCCCGAGTTTGGCGAAGATGCTGTTCACGTGCTTCGCCACGGTGCTCTCGCTGACCACCAGCGCGGCGGCGATGCCGGCGTTGGAGCGGCCCTGCGCCATCAACGCCAGCACCTCGGACTCCCGCTGGGTGAGCCGCTGCAGAGGGTTGGCCCGGGAGCGGATCAGGATCTGCGAGACCACCTCGGGATCCAGCACGGTGCCGCCGGCGGCCACCTGCCGCAGTGCGGCCAGGAACTCGGCGACGTCCGCGACCCGGTCCTTCAGCAGGTAGCCGACCCCACGGGTCGGCCCGGAGAGCAGTTCGGCGGCGTACCGCTCCTCGACGTACTGGGAGAGCACCACCACCGCGGTCTCTGGAAAACGGGCCCGTACCGTCAGCGCGGCCCGCAGTCCCTCGTCGACGAAGGTCGGTGGCATCCGGACGTCCACCACGGCCAGGTCGGGCCGGTGGTCGGCGACCGTGGCGAGCAGGCCCTCGGCGTCGCCGCTCGCGCCGACCACGGTCTCCCCGGCCGACTGCAGCAGCCGGACCAGCCCCTCCCGGAGCAGGACCGAGTCCTCGGCGATCACGACCCGCACGGCAGCTCCACGGTGATCCTCGTCCCGCCGCCGAGTGGGCTGGTGATCTCCAGGGTGCCGTCCACCGAGGCCACCCGCTGGGCCAGCCCGTGCAGGCCGGTACCGATACCGGGCCGGGCACCGCCCCGGCCGTCGTCGCTGATCTCCACGTGCAGCCGGTCGGCCCGACGCTCGGCGCTGACCACGACCCCGGTGGCCCCGGCGTGCCGGGCCGCGTTGGTCAGCGCCTCGGCGACCACGAAGTACGCCACCGCGCCGACCGCCGGTGGTGGTCGGTCCGGCAGGTCGACCCGGAGCCGGACCGGGACCGGGGCGCCGGCGGCCAGTCCGGAGAGCGCGGCGTCGAGCCCCCGGGCGTCCAGCACCGCCGGATGCAGGCCCCGGACCAGCCGGCGCAGTTCGGCGAGGGCGAGCTTGGCGTCCTCGTGCGCCCGGACGATCTCGGACCGCACCGGCTCCGGCAACCCGGTGGCCTCCTGGCGCAGCATGCCGAGGTTCATCGCCAGCGCGGTCAGCCGCTGCTGCGCGCCGTCGTGCAGGTCCCGCTCGATCCGGCGGCGTTCCGCGTCGGCCGCGTCCACCAGCGCGTTCCGGCTGGCGGTGAGCGCCTCGACCCGGCGGCTCAGCCGCTCGGTGCGGCTCGGGCCGAGCAACGCGCCGGCGGCCCGGGTGTCCCACGCGACCAACCGGATGGCCAGCCAACGTACGGCGAGGCAGCAGACCAGCCCGGCGCCGGTCAGCGCGGTCAGGATCACCGGCTCACGCGGACTGAGTCCCAGCACGTTGCGGTCCGGCAGCGTCCAGGCGTACGCCCAGACGGTGGTCAGGGAGAGTCCGACCGCCCAGCCGACCGCGCAGACCAGGAAGCTGACCGGGGCGAGGACCGCGGCGGCCAGGTGGTAGCCGAGCTGCCGCCAGGTGGTGGCGGCCCGGGCCTCGGCGAGCACCCGGCCGAGCCAGCTGGGCGCGGCGAACCGGTCGGCCCGGGGCGGCACCGTCACCCCGAGGCACTCCGCGAACCGGGCCCGGTGCCACCGGGTGAACAGCCGGACAGCGGCCAGCAGCACCCCGAGGGTGGGCAGGCCGAACAGCGGCAGTACGAGCAGGGCGGGGGCGCTCAGCACCGCGATCGGCAGCCCGGCCGCCAGGTGGGCGGTGCCGCGCCAGGCGGCGTACCAGCCGTCGGCGCGCAGTGCGGCCCGGAGCAGACCGTCGGACCGGGCGGCGTACGCGCGGCCGGCCGGCCCGGTCGGGGCGTAGCTGTCCGGAACCACCTGACCACCATAGGCAGTCCGGACCGGGGTGACCATCCGGTCAGGACCCGGACCGGTATGGAACCTGGTACCCAGAGGAAGACGGATACCGCCGCTACCGACTTTCGGTCTTCCGACCGGAAAACTCGACCGCATGGTGGCACGTATAGGACGTTTCTGTTACCGGCACCGACGCCTGGTGCTGATCGGCTGGCTGGTGGTGATCGTGGCCGGCGGGGTGGCCGCCGGCCCGGTGCTCACCAAGGTGGGATCGACCCGGGCCGTCCAGGGCACCGAGTCCGACGACGCACAGCATGTACTCCGCGCCGAGGCCGACCACGGCCTGCGGATCGTGACCCTGGTCGACGGGATCGACCCGGGCGGCGGCGCCGACGCCGCCGCGCTGGCCCGGGCCCGCGCCGACGTGGCCGGCCGCCCCGACGTGACCGGGGTGACCGGACCGGTGGCGGCCCGGGCCGGCGACGGCGCCAAGGTGGTCGTTACCCTGGACCGGTTCGAACGCTCCGAACGGGAGGCCGAGACGGCCGCGCTGGAGGCGGTCCAGGACCGGTTCCGGCAGCTCGAGACGGAACTGCCGGGCGCCACGGTCCGGTTCGGCGGCGCCGACCTCGTACCCCGACAGGCCGGCGGGGCCTCGCAGAACGATCTCACCCGGGCCGAGATCCTCGCCCTGGGCCTGACCCTGATCGTGCTGATCATCATCTTCCGGGGCTTCGCCGCCGGCAGTGTGCCGGTGATCGCCACGATCGCCACGATGACCGGCGCGTTGATCGTGGTACTCGCCTTCTCGTACGTCGTCGACCTGGACAACACCGTACTCAGCGTGGTGTCGCTGCTCGGGCTCGGCCTCTCCATCGACTACGGGCTGTTGCTGGTCTCCCGCTACCGGGAGGAGTTGGCGGCCGGTCTGGCACCTCCCGACGCGCTCGGTCGGACCTGGGCGACGGCCGGACGTACCGTCGCGTTCAGCGGCCTGACCATCGTCTTCGCCCTCGCCGGCCTGCTGCTGTTCGACATGCCCCGGCTGCAGGCGATGGGTGCGGCCGGCATCTCCGCCGCGCTGCTGGCGATGTTCTCCGCGCTCACCCTGACCGCCGCGCTGCTGCGGGTGTTCCGCCGGTTCGTCAAGCCGTCCCGGCGGGCGGTCCGCCTCACCGCGCTGGCGGCCGAGCGCGGCCAGTCCCGCGACGAGGTGGAACGGGGCTTCTTCAGCCGGGTGGCCCGGCTCGCCCAGCGCCGGCCCCGGCTGGTCGTCCTCGTCGTCACCGCGTTGCTGCTGATCGCCGCACTGCCGGTGCTGACCCTGTCCAGCCGGCTGCCGCAGCTCGCCGGCCTGCCCCGCAGCATCGAGTCGGTGCGGGTGGCGGACGAGCTCAGCGAGCGGTACGGGGAGAGCACCTTCCCGGCCGTCCGGGTGCTGGCCCGGACCGACCCGGCCACCCTGGGCGCCTGGGCGCAGCGGTGGCGCGACGACCCGCTGGTCTCCCGGGTCGCCCCGGCCGAGGCGGAGGGACCGAACCTGGCCAGCGTGGCGATCGACGTGCGCGGTGACAACCAGTCCGACGCGGCCCGGGACCTGGCGCTGCGGATCCGGGCGGACCGGCCGCCGGGCGTACAGAGCTGGGTCGGCGGGGACGCGGCGATCCTGCACGACCTGATGGTCCGGATCGAGGCCGGGCTGCCCCGGGCGATCGGGCTGACCGTGCTGGTGATGGTGCTGCTGCTGTTCCTGATGACCGGTTCGCTGCTGGTGCCGGTCAAGGCGGTGCTGATGAACGTGCTCTCGCTGGCCGCCACGTACGGGGTGCTGACCGCGATCTTCCAGCACGGCTGGCTCGCCGGTCCACTGGACACCCTCACCATCGGCGGGCTGACCCCGTACCTGATGGTCACGGTCTTCGCGTTCGCGTTCGGGTTCTCGATGGACTACGAGGTCTTCCTGCTCGGCCGGATCAAGGAGTACGTCGACGCCGGCCGGGACACCGACACCGCGGTCCGGCACGGGCTGCAGCGTACCGGCGGGGTGGTGACCGCCGCGGCGCTGCTCATGATGATCGTGTTCGCCTGTTTCGGCGCCGCGCAGGTCGGCGACATCGAACAGATCGGGGTGGGCCTGTTCGTGGCCATCCTGATCGACGCGACGATCGTGCGCTGCCTGCTGGTGCCGGCGACGATGACGCTGCTCGGCCGCTGGAACTGGTGGGCACCGGGACCGCTGCGTCGCCTCCACCGGCGGGCCGGGATCCGGGAGGGCGGGACGGTGGTCCCGGCCGGGCACCGGGACGCCGCGCTGACCGGCCCGGCCGCCGGCCGGTAGCCGCGGAGTCGGCCGGCGTCCGGGCCGGGGCGTCGGCCGGCCCCGACCCGGCGTGCCGGCCGACAGCGGCCGAGCTGCCCGGCCACCCGTCCGTGATCCCCCGCACGGGCGCGGTGGCCGGGCCCAGCCGGTGAAACCGCCGGTCAGCCCCGGTGTTGCGGCTGGACACGGCGGTATAGCCCGGGTATAGGAGAGGCCCCCATGCTGCCCTCAGCGTCATCGACGTGTCGTGTCGTCTGGCGGAGAGGGACAGAACATGGCTGGCGTAGACACCTGGGCTCCACTGGAGATTCACCCGTTCGACGTCGCGGCGGAGCCGACGGCGGAGGGGCTGCGAGGCTTCCTCTCCGACACCGCGAAAATCGACGAGCTGCTGGTAAACGAGAAGGCCCTGGTGTTCCGCGGTTTCGGGATCACCGAACAGACCCTCGACCCGGTGCTGGACCTGGCGCTGCCGAACCGGCTGGCGTACGTGCACGGCAACACGCCGCGCACGAAGGTGGGCGACAACGTCTACACCTCCACCGAGTACCCGGCCGAGTTCACCATCTCGATGCACAACGAGTTGTCGTACGCGCACACCTGGCCGGCCCGGCTGATGTTCTTCTGCCAGCTGGCCGCGACCACCGGCGGGGCCACCCCGGTGGTGGACGGCGCCCGCTGGCTGGCGGCGCTGGACCCGCAGGTGCGGGCCGCGTACGCGGACGGGGTCTGCTACCGGCAGAACCTGCACGGCGGCCGGGGTTTCGGCAAGAGCTGGCAGGACACCTTCGAGACGAACCGCCGCGACGAGGTGGAGAACTTCCTCGCCCCGACCGGCGCGACCTGGGAGTGGCGCTCCGACGGGAGCCTGCGGATCAGCCAACTCCGTCCGTCGACGATCCGGCATCCGGTGACCGGGGTCGAGGTCTGGTTCAACCAGTCGGACCAGTGGCACCCGGCGTCGCTGGGTGAGGACACCGCCTCGGCACTGGCCCAGATCCTGCCCGAGGACGAGCTGCCGCAGTACGTCACCTTCGCCGACGGCACCCCGATCCCGCCGGAGTACGTCATCCAGGTGCGCGACCGTGGTCTGGAGGTCGCGGTCAACGTGGACTGGCGTGCCGGCGACCTGCTGCTGATCGACAACATCCTGGTCGGGCACGGTCGACGGCCGTTCACGGGTGCCCGCCGGGTGCTCGTGGCGATGTCGGACTGAGCCGGTGTCCGCCATCAACCTGCGGCACGACACCCCGGGGTCCCGTGACGGTACGTCCTCACGGGACCGCCGGCGTGGGCCGGACAGCCGGCACGCCGGCGGCCCCGACCACCACGCCGCCGGCGGTCCCGACCCCGACGTCAGCCGGGCCGGCGCCGTCGACCGTCACCACGCCGGCATGGAACGGCTCGAGCGGGCGCTCGGCGATCCGCGCGACCCGGCCGGAATCTTCTCCTACGCCGGCGCGGTGGCGCTGGACGAGCGGGGCGGGTTCCCGGACCGGGCCTGCCGCAGGCTGGACGAGCTGGGCCTGCCCCGCAGTTACGTACCGGCCGCGCTCGGCGGCGACCAGGCCGACTCCGAGCAGCTTCTGCAGGTGATCCGGGTGTTGTCCCGGCGGGACCTGACCCTGACGATCGCGCACTGCAAGACCTACCTGGGCGCGGTCTCGGTGTGGCTCGCCGGGACGCCGGAGCAGGCCCGCCGGCTGGCCGGTGAGGTGTCCCGGGGCGCCGTGGTGTCGTTCGCGCTGACCGAGCGGGCACACGGCAGCGACCTGCTGGCCGGCGACGTCTCCGCGACGCCCGGTGACGACGGCGGCTACCGGGTCGACGGCGAGAAGTGGCTGATCAACAACGCCACCCGGGCACGCTGGATCTGTCTGCTCGCCCGTACCGACCCGAAGGGCGGGGCGCGCGGCTTCAGCCTGCTCCTGGTCGACAAGGAGGCGCTGCCGGCCGGGGCGTACCGGTGCCTGCCGGACGCGCTGACCCACGGGGTGCGGGGCGCGAACATCAGCGGCATCGGGTTCCACGACGCCCGGGTGCCGGCCGACGCGGTGGTCGGGCCGCCCGGCACCGGCCTGGAGATCGCGCTGAAGAGCTTCCAGATCACCCGTACGCTCTGTGCCGGTATGTCGCTCGGGCTGGCCGACCGGGCGCTGCGGATCGCCACCGACTTCGCGGTGGCACACCGGCTGTACGGCCGGGCGCTGGTCGACCTGCCGCACGCCGGCCGCACCCTCGCCGAGGCGTACGCCGACGGCTTCGTGGCGGAGGCGGTGGCGTTGGTCTCCACCCGGGGCATCCAGGCGCTGCCCGGGGAGCTGAGTGTCGCCTCGGCGGTGGTGAAGTACCTGGTCCCGACCCGGACCGACCGGACCGTCGCCGAGCTGGGGCAGGTGCTCGGCGCCCGGGCCATGCTGACCGAGGGGTTCGCCGACGGCGGCTTCCAGAAGACCCAGCGGGACCACCGGATCGTCGGCATCTTCGACGGCAACACCACGGTCAACCTGAACGCCCTGATCAACCAGTTGCCGCAGTTGGCCCGCCGGTACGCCACCGGCACCGTCGACCCCGGGCTCGTCGCCGCCGCCACCCTCGACGCGGCACTGCCCACCCTGGAGCCGTCGCGGCTGGCCCTCACCTCGCGGACCGGGTGCAGCCTGGTGCAGGGGCTGCCGGCGCTGCTCGACGAGATGGCCGCCGACGCGGGGCTGCCGGACGGGCTGCTCGGGCAGCTCACGCAGGTCCGCGGCATGGTGGACGAGCTGCATGCCCGGATCGGCGCGTACCGGCCGGCGGCCCGCCAGGTGCCGGCGGAGGCGTTCGACCTGGCCCAGCGGTACGCGACCTGCTACGCCGTCGCCGCCTGCCTGCGGCTGTGGTGGCACAACCGGTCCAGCATCGGTGGTCCGACCGCCGGGCTCTGGGCCGACGCGCTCTGGCTGCGGGCGGCGCTGTCCCGGCTCCTCGACGACCTGGCACCGGACCTGGACCGTCAGTTCGCCGACGGCGAGCTGTACGACCGCCTGCTGCCGTGGCTGCGTGCCCAGCACCGCGACCACCGGCTCTTCTCGGTGCTGCCCTGCCGGCTCGGCGAGCAGACCGGCGCGGGGCCGGGGGAGGGGACGCCGTGACCCCGCCGCCGACGCCGGTGCGGCAACCGCCGGCCGGGCCCGACCTGGAACTGCTGCTCGGTGACCCGACGCAGACCGCCAACCCGCTCGGGTACGCCGCGCTGGTCGCCGCCGACGAGCGGGGCGAACTCTCCACGGCGGGGGAGCGGGCCCTGCACGACCACGGACTGAACGCGGAGTTCGTCCCGGCGGCGCTGGGCGGACGGCTCGTCGGCGCGGACCACCTGATGCGCCGGCTCCGCGCGGTCTTCCGCCGGGACAGCGCACTCGCCATCGGGTACGGGCTGACCAGCCTGATCGCCTCGGTTCCGGTGTGGACCTCGGGGCGGCCCGCGCAGCGGGCCCGGCTCGCCGAGCTGCTGCTCGCCGGTGGTCGGGCCGCGGCCTGCTACACGGAGCTGCCGCACGGCACCGACTTCGGTCGGGCCGAGTTCGCCGCCCGGGCGCAGGCCGGCCGGCTGGTGCTGACCGGGCGCAAGGACCTGGTCAACAACGTCGCGCGGGCGGACCTGTTGCTGCTGTTCGCCCGGACCGACGACCGCCCTGGCAGCCGCAGCCACTCGCACCTGCTGCTGGACCGGTCGACGCTGCCACCGGACCGGGTCACCTTCGGCCCCCGGTACCCCACCTCCGGGGTACGCGGCTGCCAGCTCGGCGGGGTGGCCTTCGACAACTGCCCGGTCTCCCCGGACGCCGTCCTCGGCGAGGCGGGGACCGGCATCGAGACGGTGCTGCGCGGCTTCCAGGTGACCCGCAGCGTGCTGCCCGGCATGGTGGTCGGCTCGCTGGACACCATGCTGCGGACGGTGACCCGGTTCGCGCTGGACCGTCGGCTCTACGGCGCTCCGGTGGCCGACCTGCCGCAGACCCGGGCCGTGCTGGGTGGGGCCTTCGCCGACCTGCTGGTCGCCGACTGCCTGGCCACGGTGGCCGTCCGGGCGCTGCACGTGCTGCCGGAGCAGGCCCCGGTGCTCGCCCCGGCGGTCAAGTACCTGGTGCCGAAACTGCTGCAGGACGCGGCGTACCAGCTCTCGGTGGTGCTCGGGGCGCGCGGCTACCTGCGCGAGGGCGACTACGCGATCTTCCAGAAGCACCTGCGTGACCTGCCGGTGGTGACCCTGGCCCACGCCAGCTCCGCGGTCTGCCTGGCCTCGATCATCCCGTCGCTGCCGGTCCTGGCCCGACAGGCGGGGGACGGGCCGGGGGAGGTATCGGACCAGCTGTACCGGTGGGAGGAACCGCTGCCGGCGCTCGACTTCGCCGGCCTGCAGCTCGCCGCCCGCCGCGACGACGTCTGCGCCGACCTGCGCGCCGCGCACCGGGAACTGGCCGGGACGGGGGAGCCGCACCGGCTCACCGGGATCTTCGTCGCCGAGCTGGACCGACTGCGGGAACGTGCCCTGGCCCTGCCGCCCCGGGACCGGACGGTGACCGCCGGCCGACCCGGCTTCGCGCTCGCCGCCCGCTACACCGTGCTGCTCGCCGCCGCCGCCTGCGTCGGTGTCTGGCGGCACGCGCCGGCGGCCTCGTTTCTGGCCGAACCGACCTGGCTGGTCACCGCGCTGACCCGGCTGGCAGACCGGCTGGGCGCCGACGGCGGGCAGCGGTGGAGCACCGGGGCGGACGCCGAGCGGTACCGCCGGCTCTGCGCCGAACTGTCCGACCGGGTGGCCGACGCCCGGTCGCTCGACCTGGCCGACCGGCGGCTCGCCGGCTGAACGGCCCCTCACCGAACGGAGTCAGCGCCATGTCCGACACCACCATCTCCAGCACCCCGGCGGTGGCCGGGTGGCTCGCCGAGCGGGTCGCATTCTACCTGGAACGGCCGGCCGACGAGATCGACCCGGACGCCCCCCTGGTGGAACTCGGGCTCGACTCGGTGTACGCGCTCACCCTCTGTGGCGACATCGAGGAGCGGTACGGCCTCGTCGTGGAGCAGACCCTGCCCTGGGACTACCCGACCGTCAACGCGTTGGCCGGGCACCTCAGCGGGGTGCTGGCCGGGCGCTGAGCCCCCGACGGCCGGATATAGAAGCGCGATAGGCGCCGATCGCAGGATCGAATCGGCCCATGGCTGTGGCTTATGAACCAGCGGGATGGGCCTTCGCGTCGGAGTCGACCGGACCCGGCAGTGCTGAGGGGTAGGCCTGTGGCGACACAACCGCTAGACGGAATTCTCGCGACGATCGGGAACACACCACTTGTTGAACTGCGTCGGTTGTACCCGGACACCGACACCCGCGTCTTCGCCAAGCTCGAACGCGCCAATCCCGGTGGCAGCATCAAGGACCGCTCGGCGCTGAGCATGCTGCTGGACAGGGTCAGGTCCGGTGAGCTGGCGGCGGGCCGGTCGGTGGTGGTCGAGTCCAGTTCCGGCAACCTGGGGATCGGGCTCGCCCAGATCTGCCGCTACTTCGGGCTCAGGTTCATCTGCGTGGTGGACGCCAAGACCACCGAGCAGAACCTCAACATCCTGCGGGCGTACGGCGCCGAGCTGGAGGTGGTCACCGAGCGCGACCCGCTGACCGGGGAGTACCTGCCGGTGCGGATGCGCCGGGTACGGGAACTGCTCGCCGAGCTGCCGCACGCGTACTGGCCCAACCAGTACGGCAATCCGCTGAACCCCCGGGCACACGAGAAGACCATGCGGGAGATCGACGAGGCGTTGGACGGGCGGGTCGACTACCTGCTCTGCGCCACCAGCACCACCGGTACCCTCAGCGGCTGCGCCCGCTACGTACGCGAGCACCGGCTGCAGACCGAGGTGGTGGCGGTCGACGCGGTCGGCAGTGTCCTGTTCGGACAGCCGCCCGGCCGCCGGCTGCTGCCCGGACACGGCGCCTCGATCCGGCCCACCCTGCTCGATCCGGCCGACGCCGCCGAGGTGATCCACGTCAGCGACCTGGACAGTGTGGTCGGCTGTCGGCGCCTGGTGATGCGCGAGGCGATCCTCGCCGGCGGCTCCTCCGGGGCCACCGTGGCCGCGCTGGACCGGTTGATCCGACGGGTGCCGGCCGGCGCCACCTGTGTCCTCATCTTTCCGGACGGGGGCGACCGTTACCTGGGCACGATCTACTCCGACGCCTGGGTCAACCAGCACTTCGGCGAGGTCGGCCACCTGTGGAAGGAGCCCGCACCGGTCCCGGTCGGGGCGGTACGGGCGGCGGGAGCGGACGGATGCTGATCCTCGGACACGACGACGTACGGGCCCTGCTGGGTGGGGCCGAGCGGGAGATTCTCGACCTGGTCCGGGAGACGTACCGGCGGCACGAGGAGGGGCGGACGACGGTGCCCTTCTCGACGTTCCTGCGCTTCCCGGACTCGGAACGCAACCGGATCATCGGTCTGCCGGCGTACGTCGGCGGCGCCGAGCCGACCGCCGGGATGAAGTGGATCTCGTCGTTTCCCGGGAACCTGGCGCTGGGCCTGGAACGCGCCAGCGCGGCGATCCTGGTCAACTCGATGCGTACCGGTCGTCCCGAGGCGCTGGTCGAGGGCTCGGTCATCTCGGCGAAGCGGACCGCGGCCAGTGCCGCCCTCGCCGCCGACCTGCTCACCTCGGCCGCGCCGCCGCGCGGGGTGACCCTGTTCGGGTGCGGCGTGATCAACCGGGAGATCCTGCGTTTCCTCCGGGTGGCGCTGCCCTCGCTCACCTCGGCCACGCTCTACGACACCGACCCCGACCGGGCGGCCGAGTTCGCCCGGCGCTGCCCGGAGGTGGCACCGGGGATCGGTGTCGGGGTCGCCCGTGACGCGGCGGAGGCGCTCGCCGCGCAGCCGCTGGTCTCGTTGGCGACCACGGCGGTGCACCCGCACCTGGACCTCGCGGAGTGCGGGCCCGGCAGCACGGTGCTGCACGTCTCGCTGCGGGACGTGTACCCGGAGGCGGTGCTGCGGACCACGAACGTCGTCGACGACGTCGACCACGTGCTGCGCGAGCGGACCTCGCTGCACCTGGCCGAGCAGCTCACCGGCGGTCGCGACTTCGTCTCCGCCACCATCGGGCAGCTGATCGTGGGGTCCGTGCCGGTGCCGAGGCAACCGGACCTGCCCGTGGTCTTCTCCCCGTTCGGCCTCGGCGCCCTGGACATCGCGCTGGCCGACCACGTACTCCGCGCGGCGCGTCGGCTCGGCGCCGGCGTCTCCGTACCCGGATTTCTTCCCGGTGAGGTGCCCGCCGCGGCGGGCACCGGTCCGGTGGCATGAGGAACAGCCCGAACCACGAGGGAGGCGGCAGGATGGCCGACGAGGAGAACGAGAGTACGTACCGGGTGGTGCTCAACGAGGAGGAGCAGTACTCGATCTGGTGGAGTGACCGCGAGCTGCCCGCCGGTTGGCGGGCCGAGGGGACCGTTGGCACCCGCGAGCAGTGCCTGGCCCGGATCAACGAGGTGTGGACCGACATGCGCCCGGCGAGCCTGCGGTGGCGGATGGCCGAGTCCGGGGCGGTCTGACGCGCGCGGCGGGCCGAGGTACGACCGGTGGGTGGCCCGGACGGGGAGGTCCGTCCGGGCCACCTGCGTGCTGCCGCGACGGCGCCGGCGACGGGCGGCGCCCGAGTGGTGACTCGGGGGTGCCCGGCCGCCGGCGGTGGTGGTCTCAGCCGGCCCGGGCCGGCCGACCCGGTTCGGACCAGCTCGGTGCCGGACGACCGATCGCCCCCTCGGCCAGCCCGGTCACGTCGAAGAACGACCGCAGGACGTCCGCGAGGTCCCAGGCAGCCTGGTGCCGGCCGGTGGCCGAGGCCTGGTGCAGCAGGCCCACCAGTACGTCACGCTCGCCCTCGAACCAGTTCCGGGCGGTCTCCGCGGCGATCGACTCGGCGTACGAGCCGGGCCAGCCGACTCTCGGCCCGACCAGCCCGGGAACGCTGAGCAGCTTGCGGGCCTTCAGCGCGCGACCGAGCCAGCCGTCCAGGCCCCGGTCGATCGCCATCCGTCGCCGCTCCCGGTTGTCCTCCCGGAACGCCTGCTCCCGGGCGAAGACCGAGACCAGCGGTTGGAACCGGTAGCGGGGCCGTCCCTGGTACACCAGGCCGACCTCCAGCAACTGCGCGTCGACCAGGGTCTCCAGGATCTCCTCCACGCGGCGTTCCGGCCGGCCGAGCATGGCGGCCGCGGCCCAGGCCGGGAAGTCCGGGATGTCGAGCAGGGCCATCTGTCGGAACGCCTGGCGGCTCAACTCGTCCAACCGCTCGTACGACAGGTGGAGGCTGGTGCGTACGTCCAGTTCGCCGCAGCGTAGCTCGTCCAGCCGGCGGCTCCGGTCGGCCAGCCGGACGGCGAACCGGTCGAAGCTCCAGGTCGGCTTGGCGGCGATCCGTACTCCGGCGATTCGGACCGCGAGTGGCAGACCGGCGCAGAGTTCGACGATCCGCTGGGCGGGACGGAGTTCCATGGCGACCCGTTGCGGGCCGACGATCGTGCGGAGCAGCCCGAGCGCCTCGTCCGCCGCCATCGGTTCCAGGCGGGTCACCTGGGCGCCGGGTGGGGCGGAGAGCCGGGTCCGGCTGGTCACGATGACCCGGCAGCCCGGTCCGCTGGGCAGCAGCGGACGTACCTGTACCTCGCTGGCGGCGTCGTCGAGCATCACCAGGGTCCGCTGCCGGGCGAGGTGGCTACGGTAGAGCTGGATCCGTTCGTCCAGTGAGCACGGTATGGCCAGTTCGTGCACGCCCAGGGCGCGCAGGAACCAGCCGAGCACCTCGAACGGGTTCTTCGGGTGCGGGCCCATCCCGTCCAGGTCCACGTAGAGCTCGCCGTCCGGGAAGTCGCGTCGGACGAGGTGGGCCACGTGCACCCCGAGGGCGGTTTTGCCGACTCCCGCCGCACCGGTGATCAGGATCGGCGCCGGCAGGTTGGCGGCCCCGGCCGCCGGTGGCCGGAGTGCGGCGGTGAGGTGCGAGACCTCGGCGGCCCGGCCGGTGAAGTCGACGGTACGCGGCGGAAGCATGGCGGGTCCGGTGTCCGCCCAGACCGCGCTGACCGGATCCCGGCTGCCGCCGCCGGCCCGTCCCCGGTCGAGGTCGCCGGTGAGGATGGCGTGGTGGACCGCGTTCAGCGTGGCGCCGGGATCCACCCCGAGTTCTTCGGCGAGGATCCGCCGTCCCTCCTGGTAGACGGCGAGTGCCTCGGCCTGGCGGTCGCACCGGTAGAGGGTGGTCATCAGCTGCGCGCGGAGGCGTTCCCGCATGGGGTGCTCGGTGACCAGGGCGCTGAGTTCGGTGACCAGCGGTCGGTGCCGACCCAGCGCCAACTCGGCCTCGATGCGACCCTCCAGGGTCAGCATCCGGGCCTCCTCCAGGTGCGGCAGTTCGGCGTCGGCGAGGTACTCGGTGACGTCGGCGAGGGCCGGTCCCCGCCAGAGCGCGAGGGCCTGGCGGAAGTGGTCCGCCGCGGTCTCGAAACGTCCGCCCCTGAGGTCGGCCTGCCCCTGCCCGCTGAGCCGCTCGAACTCGTCGTAGTCGAACCGGGCCCCGCCGATCCGCATACAGTAGCCGGGGCGCTGCCGGACGATCTCGACGGACGGACCGAGATACTTCCGGAGCCGGGAGATGTAGGTGTAGATCTGGGCGTTGATCGTGCTCGGCGGGTGCCAGCCCCAGAGCAGTGAGCTGAGCCGGTCGTCGGAGACCAGCCCGCCGCGGGCCAGCAGCAGTGCGGTCAGCACGGTCCGCTGTTTGGAGCCGTCGAGGGTGGCTTCGCCGCCGTCGTCGCCGAAGACCTTCACCGGGCCGAGGATGGCGAATCGCAGCTGTCGCTCCGTCGCCGCCGTTGTCTCAGCAACCGGACGGATCGGCATGGCCGATCACCCCACTGTCCACTGCCGGTGACGACGGTCGCACCCGTCGTCCGTCTCGTGTGGAAGTTCCACCCGGGTTAATCAATTGTCTGCGTACCGTTCGCCGCATCGCTTTCCCCCCGATAAAGCAATATAGATTGTCGCGAATCTAATGACGTCGTGTGCGGGTGTCAAGGTCATCCCGATTTTCGGAAGTCGGCCGGTCCTGGTCTATCGGACACCCGACACTGGCGATAGTGCGTCTGACGTCAAGCGGCGCGACCGCCCGTAATGCCGGCCAGGTGGCTCGCTATATTACTGACAAGTTTTCTTTCCTGTGGGTGCAGATAGAAGTGCCCGCCCGGCAGGACGTGGACCGTGCAACCGGCGGTGGTGACCTCCGCCCAACTCGCCATGTCGTCCGGCCGGTACGCCGGGTCGGCGTCGCCCAGGTATCCGAAGACCGGGGTGCCCACCGTCGGCGGCCGGTCCGGCCGGTAGGTCTCGATGAGTCGGTAGTCGGCGCGCAGCGCGGGCAGCAGCAGCTCCCGTAGGTCCGGATTGTCGTATACCGAGGCGTCCGCCGCACCGAGCGCGCGTACCTCGCGCACGAGTGCATGGTCATCCTGTCTGTGCAGTTCACCGTGGTTGGTTCGGGCCGGCGCGGGGCGTCCGGACAGGAACAGGGCGACCGGGCGGACGCCGTGCCGGGCCTCCAGTCGGGCGGCCGTCTCGTGGGCGATCGCCGCTCCCATGCTGTGGCCGAACAGGGCGAGTGGCCGGTCCGCGTACGGCAGCAGTGCCGCGCAGATCCGGTCCGCCATCTCGTCCATCGTGGTGATGCACGCCTCGGCCAACCGGTCCTGTCGTCCGGGGTAGCACACCGCGAGCACCTGTACGCCCTCGGGTAGCAGTGGCGGCCATCCACGAAAGGCGGTCGGCACCCCGCCCGCGTGTGGCAGGCAGATCAGCCGGAGAGTCGGGTTGTCGACCCGGTGATACGCGCGGAACCACACGTTGTCGGATATTCGGACGACCTGATTTGTGGGCACAAACGTCACTTCCCCCCAGCTTTCGGCGCGATATGTGAGAGGCTTTCACAAGCATCCGTCGCGGCTCCCGGAGGCGGTTCCGCGAGGACCTTCCGTCGCTTCCCTCGGGCGGGGACAGCGTAGCCAACCGGTTCTCCCGGACGGTCCTCCGAGGACGCTTATGCGGTCATTAGCAAAATGAATTGCGACCGGTAAGGGTCTTGTGTCCGGTGCGTAGAGGGTGTCCGTCCGGTTAGCCGGGTGTTGCGGTCCGGTGACCGTGGACGGTTCCCGGTGATCCGGACGCGGTGACCGTGAAACGTCCCGTAACCGCTGTTGGTGACGGTGATGGCGGCCGATCCGTCCGCCCCGGCGGTGACCCGCCGGAGCCGACCCGCCGCCGCCGGCCCGACGAACGGCGAACCGGGGTCAGCGATTCGCGAAACCGATACGGAGATGCCGCAGGTTTCACCACATGAAACCGGGAGGGCTTGTGTCTCCGGCTCGTCTGATGTAGACGCGGCAGGCGGCGGCGTGGCCCGGCGGTGTCCCGGCCGGCCTATAGGAAACGTATAGCCACCGATCCCAGGCTCAGTGTCGTCGGTACCCCGGTCCCGGGGTGCACCGCACCCGTACCCATTCCCACGGAGGCGACATGACCAGCGCGAACCCGACCGTCACCCTCGACGACGAGCAGCGGCGGCAGATCAAGGACATCGTCTGCGAGATCCTCGAGATCGAGCCGTCGGAGGTCACCGAGACCAGCCTGTTCAAGGAGGACCACGAGGCCGACTCGCTGCGGGCGATCGAGATCCTGGCCGCGCTGGAGCGGAGCCTCAACATCACAATCGACCAGGCCGAGCTGAGCCGGATGGTGAACCTGGCGGGGGTCTACACCGTCGTCACCGAGGCCTCGGCGCGCTGATCGCGGCCGGACGCCCGCGGGGACTCCCATGAGCAGATCTTCGATCGACGCCGAACCGGCCGCCCGACGGGTCGTCATCACCGGCATCGGCGCGGTGACCAGCATCGGCACCGGCGTGCCCGAGTTCACCGCCGGGCTGCGGGCCGGGCGCAGCGGCGTACGGCCGATCACCGCCTTCGACACCAGCGGTTACGCGTACGCCAACGGGTGTGAGGTGGCCGGCTTCGAGCCGGACCGCTGGATCCACGAGCAGAAGGTCGACGAACTGGGCCGGGCGAGCCAGTTCTCGGTCGCGGCGGCCCGGATGGCGGTCACCGACGCCGGCCTGACCCCGGCCGGACTGCGGGACCGGCGGACCCTGGTCTCGGTCGGCACCACCGACGGCGAGTCCCGCGACCTCGACCAACTCGTCGGCCAGCAGGTCGCCGCCGGCCCCCGGCAGTTGGATCCGGTGCTCGCCCGGCGGGCGGTGGCCGGCCGGCTCTCCGCCGGCATCGTCCGCGAACTCGGCCTGGTCGACGTGGAGGCGGTCACCATCCCGACCGCCTGCGCGGCCGGCAACTACGGCGTCGGGTACGGCTTCGACGCGATCCAGTGCGGTGACGTCGACGTGGCGCTCTGCGGCGGTGCCGACGCCCTGTGCCGCAAGACCTTCACCGGCTTCTACCGGCTGGGCACCATCGCCCCGGAGTTCTGTCAGCCGTTCGACCGCAACCGCAAGGGCATCCTGACCGGTGAGGGCGCCGGACTGCTGCTGATGGAGAGCCTCTCCTCGGCGCTGGACCGGGGCGCCCGGATCTACGCCGAGGTGCTCGGCTACGGCCTCAGCTGCGACGCCCACCACCCGGTGGCACCGGACCGGGACAGCATCGCCCGATGTATCCGACTGGCCCACCGCAACGCCGGGATCACCGCCGCCGACGTGGACTTCATCTCCGCGCACGGCACCGGCACCAAGGCCAACGACGTCACCGAGGCCGGGGCGATCCGGGAGGTCTTCGGCGCCGACGTACCGCCGACCATCTCGATCAAGGCGATGATCGGGCACACCATGGGCGCGGCCAGCGCGCTGGCCACCGCCGCCTGCGCGATCGCGCTGACCGAGGGTTTCATCCCGCCGACCGTCAACCACGTGGAGACCGACCCGGCGTGCGGGCTGGACTGCGTACCGAACGAGGCCCGGCCCGCCCGGCTGGACGTGGTGCAGAACAACGCGCTCGCCTTCGGCGGCAACAACGCGGTGGTCATCCTCGGCCGGTACCCGACCGGCGGTCCGGCATGACCCGGCCGGGCGCCGACCCCGGCGTCCTGATCAGCGGTGCCGGGGCGGTGGCGAGCACCGGTGCGGAGAGCGGGGAGATCTACCGGGCGCTCTGCGCCGGCCGCAGCGGCCTGGCCCCGCTGCGCGGCTTCGACCCCTCCCGGTTCCGGGCCACCCACGCGTACGAGATCGACGACCGTCCGGCCCCGGGGGTGGACGAGCCGATGCGGGCCACCCGCTGGCTGCTCGAGGCGGTGGCCGCCGCCCTGCGGGACGCCGGGCTCGACGAGGACCTCGGCGACATCCCCGTGCTGGTCGGCACCACCCTGCGCGAGTTGCGCTCGGTGGAGCTCAGTTGGCGGGACCGGACCCCGGTCGACCCACGGCACCTGCACTTCGGCGCGGCCCTGCGCCGACGGTTCGGCGCGGTCGACACGCACACCGTGGCGAACGCCTGCGCCGCCTCGCTCTACACCCTCGCCCTCGGGGTGGAACTGCTGGCCGCCGGACGCGCCGACACGGTGGTGGTGGCCGGCACCGACACCATCACCGAGAGCACGTACGGGATGTTGGACCGCTGCTACCCGGAGGCGCCGGACCGGGTGCGGCCGTTCGACCGCAACCGCCGGGGCATGCTGCAGGGGGAGGGCGCGGCCGCGGTCGTGCTGCGCCGGGAGCAGGCCGGCTACACCGGCCCGGTACTGGCCCGGCTGCGCGGGGTCGCGGTCAACTGCGACGCGTACCATCCCTCGGCTCCGGACGCCAAGAGCATCGCGCTGGTGATCCGGGAGGCGCACCGCCGGGCCGGAGTGGGCCCGGCCGAGGTCGACCTGGTGATGCTGCACGGCACCGGGACGCCGCTGAACGACGAGGCGGAGGCGGAGGCGATCCGGGACGTCTTCGGCAGCCACGCCGGCACCCCGCTGATGACCGCGATCAAGTCGATGCTCGGGCACACCGCCGGTGCCTCCGGCCTGCACAGTCTGCTCACCGCCGCCCACGCGCTACGGGCCGGCCGGGTGCCGCCGACCCTCGGGATCACCGACCCGATCGACGAGATCGCCGACTTCCGGCTGGTCCGGGACACCGCGGTCGCCTCCGGTGACGCCCTGCGGGTGGCGCAGGTCGACTCGTTCGGGTTCGGCGGCCTCAACGCCGTCGCGGTACTGGAGAAGGTGGCCTAGGTGGACGTGGTGGTCAGTGGTCTCGCCGCGGTCGGTGTCGGCCTCGACTCGGTGGCCGACCTGCTCGCCGGTACGCCCGGCGGTGGGCGGCCGGCGACCGGCGGTGCCGGTCCGGACACCACGCCGGACGGCGGCGCGCCGGACGGCACCGCCCGCCCGGCGGACCCGACCCGCCGGCTCTCCGGGCGGGGGATGCGCTACAAGGACCGGGCCACCAAACTGGCGCTGCTCGCCGGACGGGACGCGCTGACCGACGCCGGCCTGCTCGCCGACGACCTGCTCACCGTGCCGGGCGAGTCGGTGGGGGTGGTGGTCAGCACCAACTACGGCAACGTGGACACGGTCTGCGAGGCGGTCGCGACCATCGCCGAACACACCTACCTCGGCACCAGCCCGATGGCCCTGCCGGCCACCTCCAGCAACGTGACCGCCTCCTGGCTCGCGATCACCCACGGCCTGCGGGGCGCCAACCTGACGCTGTGCAACGGCGCCACCTCCGGGCTCGACGCGGTCTTCTGGGCCGGCCTGCTGATCCGGTCCGGTCGGATCCGGGCCGCGCTGGTCGTCGGGGTCGAACCGGTGAACGACCCGGTCCGGTACGTCGTCGGGGGTGGCGACCCGGCCGCCCGGCCCCGGCTGCTCGACGGTGCGGCGGCGGTGGTGCTGGAGTCGGCCGACGCGGTGCGGGAACGGGGCGGGACGCCCCGGGCCGCCCTCGGGCCGTACGCCCGCCGGGCCGAGCCGGCCGCGGCGGTGGCCGCGGTCCGCGCGGTCGAATCCCGACCGGTCGGTCTCTGGTATCCGCCCGGCCCCGCCCCGGTGCCGAACACCGGTGCCATCCCGCACGCCGGGGACGGCCCCGCCACCCCGGACGGGCCGGTCTGTGCTGGCGTCCGGCCCGACGAAGGCGCGCCGGCCGCCCGGGTCGACGACCTGACCCGCCGGTTCGGCGAGTGCTCCGGCGCACTCGGCGTGCTCCAGTGCGCCGCCGGCGCGGCCTGGCTCGCCGACCACCCGACCGAGGCGGTGCTGGCCACCGCCGGCACCGGCGACCGGGGCGGCGAGGACGCCGCCGCCGCGTTGATCCTCACCCCGGCGGGTACGCCGTGACGCCGTTGCCGGGCTCCGACACCCGGCTGCTCACCGCCGTCCGGTCGGCACCGCCCCGGGCCCTGCTGCTGCCCGGACTGGCCGGCAGCCCGGCCATCTGGCGGCCGTTCGCGCAGCGGGCCGGCAGGTGGCTGGAGGTCGAGACCGCCGCGCCGCCGTGGGCTGGTCCGGCCGGCTGGGCGTACGAGACCGACCCCGGCCGGTACGTGCGGGACGCGGTACGGGCCCTGCCCCGGCCACCGGACCTGCTGGTGGCGCACTCGTTCGCCGCCACCCTGGTGCTGGACCTGATCAGTCGGGGCGAGCTCGACGAACCGGTGGCCCTGGTGCTGGTCTCGCCGTTCTACCGGCCGAGCCCGACCGCCTTCGACTGGCGCACCATCGCCGGCTACCTCAACGGCTTCCACACCATCCTCGACGAGGGGCTGCGGGTCGGCTCCGGCGGGCGGCTGGCCGACGACGTACGCCGGGCGATGGCGCGACAGGTGCGGGAGCGGGTCGGGCCGTACGGCTGGGTCCGGTTCTTCGACCTCTACCTGCGTACGCCGTTCATGGACCTGACCCGGGTGCACAACCCGCTGCTGGTGGTCACCGGGGACCGCGACTTCGCGGCCGGTGCCGACGACGGCCGGACGCTGGCCGGGGCGGTACCCGGCGCGCGGTTCGAACTGTTCGACGACTGCGGTCACTTCGCCATGGCCGAGCAGCCGGACCGGTTCGCCGCCCTGCTGCACGAGTTCGTCGAAACGCTGTAGTCACCCGACCACAGACACCTTCCGACCATCCACGGAGCTGGAATGAACACAGTCACCGCCGCCCACCCGGTTGTCGCACCGGCCGCGACCGAGCCGACCCGGCTGGAGCTCCGGCCGCGCTACGAGGGCTCGAACATCTGCACCTGGATCGGCTTCAAGCACGTCAACTACCTGATCGAGGAGGCCGTCCTCGACCACCTGCGCCGCAACGGGCTGGCGCCGGGCTGGCTCTACGAGCGGTACGCGCTCGGCGTGGACCTGGTCGACATCGACACCCGGATCCTGCACGCGTACCACATCGACGACGTGGCGGTCGCCGAGGTGCGTCGCGACCCGAAGGTGCCGGACGAGCTGGCCTTCACCGTCGTGCTGAGCAAGACCGACGCGCTCAACACCCGGGCGGCCAGCGCGAAGGTGCGGGTCAGCCTCCGGCACGACCCGACGACGGGGCCGGCCGACCCGGTGCCGGATCCGATCGCCGGCTATGCGGTGCCGAAGCTGGGCCGGGCGCTGCCGGACGCCCCGCGACCGGTCCGGGTGACCGGGCGGGACCCGGGGGAGGCGCTCACCGAGGGCCGCAACGCGTACGCCTGGAAGTGGCGGATCCCGTACCCGTACTGCCACTTCACCAAGCGGGTGCAGATGTCCGGCTATCTGCGGCTGATGGAGGAGGTGGTGGATCTCTTCCTGGCCGACCGGGGTGTCTCGATCCGGACCCTGCTGGTCGAGCAGAACTGGATTCCGGTGGTGCCGCACTCCCGGATCACCATTCTCGACGAGGCGCTGATGGAGGAGGACGTCTGGACGGTCTTCACCGTCGAGGACGTCTTCAAGGGCCTGACCTACACCGCCCGGATGGACTGCTACGCGGTTCGGGACGATCTGCTGGTGCCGGTGGCGACCGGTCGGATCACCCACGGCTACGCGGTCATCGACAACCGCCGGGACTGGCACCTGGTGCCGTTCGACGACCGGATGAACGCCGCGCTGGAAGGCAAGTAGGGCCGTGACCGACGTCCTCGTCACCGGGATCGGTGCGGTCAGCTGCCACGGACGCGGCGCGGCCGCGCTGTGGCGGGCCATGCGCGACGCCCGGGTACGGCTGCCGGACCGGCCGGCGGACCCGCTGGCGCACATGGCGCTACCGCTGATCTACCTGGTGCCCGAGGACCACGTCCCGGCGGAACACCCGGGCCGGGCGGCGCAGTTCGCGGTGACCGCCGCCGCCGAGGCGTTGCGCGACGCCGGACTGACCGGCCGGGAGCGGACCCGGTTCGGGGTGGTGGTGGGCAGTTGCATGGGCGAGGCCGGGCTGCGGGAGGCGGACCGCTACCCGGAGTCGAGGACCGCCGGCCGGCGTCCGGCCTTCCAGCTCGCCACCCATCTCGGGGCGTGGCTCGGTGGGATCGGCGCCAACTCCAGCATCGCCAACGCCTGCTCCGCCGGCCTGTTCGCGCTCTGCACCGCCGTCGACATGCTGCGCTGCGGCGAGGTGGACGTGGTGCTGGCCGGCGGGGCGGACGCGTACTCCCGGGTCGCGCTCGGTTGTTTCAACCGGCTGGGTGCGGTGGACCCGGTCCGGTGCCGGCCCTACGACCGGCACCGGGCCGGCACGGTCTTCGGTGAGGGCGCCGGGATGCTGGTGCTGGAGTCCCGGGAGCACGCCCGGGCCCGGGGTGTCGGCACCGGCTACGCCCGGGTGACCGGTACCGGCTGGAGCTGCGACGCCCACCATCCGACCGCGCCGGAGCCGGCCGGTGACCAGATCACCCGGGCGATGCGGGAGGCGTTGGCCGAGGCCGGCGACGACGGGGTCGGCTGTGTGCTGCCGCACGGCACCGGTACCCAGCTCAACGACGTGACGGAGAGCGGCGCGCTGCACCGGGCGCTCGGCCCGGCCGCCGGGTCGGTGCCGCTCTACAGCCTCAAGGCGCTGATCGGGCACACCGGGGGTGCTGCCGCCGGCCTGGCCGCCTGCGCCGCCGCCCTGATCCTGCGGCACCGGGTGGTGCCGCCGAACGTGCCGCTGGACGAACCGGACCCGGCCTGCCCGGTCCGGCTGCCGGTCGGTGCCGGCACCGCGCTCGACGTCGACCGGGTGCTGGTCAACGCGTACGGCTTCGGCGGCACCAACGCCTCGGTGGTGCTCGCCGCCGACGGTGGCGGTGTGCGATGAGCGCCCCGGTCGGGTCTTCCCGGACAACGCCGGACGGCGACGTCCGACCCGCCGGGGCCCCAGCCACCGGCGCGGTGGCCCCGGACGTGGTGGTCACCGGGATCGGCGTGGTCGCCCCGGGGCGGCCCGGTGAGCCGTGGTTCGACCCCCGGGCCGAGCTGGGCGGGCGCGGCTACCGGTATGCCCCGGCGGCGACCCGGTACCTGCTCGCCGCCACCCGGCGGGCAATCGTCGACGGTGGACGGCTCGACCGGCTGCCGCCGGAGCGCCGGGGTGCCGCGGTGGCCACCAACGGCGGACTGGAGCCGCTCTTCGCCGAGATGGACCGGACCGTCACCGGGGCCGACGCCACCGAACTGAGTCCGGCGCTGGCGCCGTACTTCGCGATCAACGTGCTGGGTACCCGACTCGTTGCCGAGCACCAGCTCAAGGGCTTCCACCTGACGCTCACCTCGCCCCGGGTGGCCGGGTTCGAGGCGGTCGAGGCGGGCTGGCGTGCCCTGGCTGTGGGGCGCTGCGACACCCTGCTGGTCGGGGTCACCGAGGACGGCGCCGAGCAGGGCGCGGTGGCGCTGGTGCTGGAGCGGGCCGGTGCCGCCGCCGGACCCGGCCACGGTCGTCTCCGGGCCGCGACCCTCTTCGTTCCGCCGTCCGCCGTCTCCGACCGGGTACGGCTGACCGCCGCGCTGGACCGGGCCTTCGACCGGCTCGCCCCCCGGCCTGCCCCGGCCACCCCGGGCAACCTGACCACTGCGGGTACCCCGGCCACCCTGGCCAGCCCGGTCGAGCTGTTCGGTGACGGGTCACCGGTGGCCGACGCGGTCGGGGCGGCGGTCGCCGAGCTGACCGGGGTGAATCCGGTACCCCGACCGGTCGGCGCCGGCTGCCTGGCGCCGATGCTCCGGACCGCCCGCCTCTTCGCCGGCCCACCGGGCGAACACCGGCTTGTCGTCGCCACCGCCGAGGGCAACGTCGCCGTCGTCCGGGTCTCCGTCGCCGCCCCAGCCATCCGGGAGGAATCGTGATCGTTCCACTGCGTGGCCGTTGGTCGCTGGTCCTCGGTGCCTCCAGCGGCATCGGTCGGGCGATCAGCCTGGCCCTGGCCCGCGAGGGCGTACACGTGATCGGTCTGCACTTCGACACCGCCGAGCGGGCCGACGGGGTCGCCGACCTCGTGACCGAACTGCGCGGGTACGGCGTCCAGGCGCACTTCGTGAACGCGAACGCGGCCAGTCCGGCCACCCGGGCCGAACTGGTCCCGCTGGTCGCCAGGTTGACCGAGGGGGCCGGGCTGCACATCCTGGTGCACTCGCTGGCGTTCGGGACCCTGGTGCCGTACCTGCCCCGACCGGGGTACGACGACGGGATCGCCCGGCGCCAGCTGGAGATGACCCTGGACGTGATGGCGCACAGCCTCGTCTACTGGACGCAGGACCTGCGGGCCGCCGACCTGCTGCCGCCCGGCGCCAAGATCTACGCGATGACCAGTGCCGGCGTGCACCAGAAACTGCCCGCCTACGGTGCCGTGTCGGCGGCCAAGTCCGCCCTGGAGTCACACGTCCGGCAGCTCGCCTGCGAACTGGCCCCGGACGGGGTCGCGGTCAACGCGCTGCGGGCCGGGGTCACGGTCACCCCGGCGCTGACCCGCATACCCGGCAGCGCCGACTTCGTCGCCAACGGCGCCGACACGAACCCGCACGGCCGGCTCACCCGCCCGGAGGACGTGGGCGAGGCGGTGGTGTTGCTCTCCCGTACCGACTCGTCCTGGATCACCGGCAACACCATCGGGGTGGACGGCGGCGAACTGCACGCGGCGGCCGGGGCCTGGCGCCGCCCGCCGGCCAAGGCCGGCGACGGTTCCGACGAGACCGCCGAAAACCGAAGGTGAGCCGGTCCGGTGCCGGGCCGGCCACGGCCCGGGCCGGGTGATGGAGGAGGAAGACATGTCCCGAACCGACCTCGTCGTCTCCGGCTGGTCGGCCGTGTCACCGTACGGGCTGGGTGCCGAGCCGTTCGCGGCCGGACTGCTCGCCGGCGACCGGACCGTCGAGCAGCTGGACCCGCAGGTCTGGCCGGTGCCGGACGACCGGGCCGCCCTGGTGCCCGACTTCGACATCCCGACGGTGCTCGGCACCCGGGGGACCCGGTCGATGGACCGGATCACCGGCCTGGCGGTGAGCACCGTCGGCCTGCTCTTCACCGAGTACGGCCCGAAGCTGGCGGATCGGCCGGAGGACGTCGGCCTGGTGCTCGGCACCGGCTCGGGCAGCGTGCAGAGCATCATGGACTTCACCCGGGACTCGCTGACCGGGGAGAAGCCGTTCCACGTCGACCCGGCCCGCTTCCCGAACACGGTGATGAACTGCGCGGCCGGGCAGAGTGCGATCCGGCACCAGCTCAAGGGCCCGAACACCACGGTGGCCGGCGGCGCGCTGACCGGTCTGCTGGCGCTCAACTACGCCGGCCGGCTGCACCGGCGCGGGCGTTCCGAGGTGATTCTCTGCGGCGCGGTCGAGGAGTACTCGGTGCAGCGGAGCTGGCTGGAGTGGCACGCCAACGACGGCGCCGCCCCGACCCTCGGCGAGGGCTGCGCCGTGCTGCTGCTCGAGTCCGGGGCCAGCGCCGAGCGGTACGACCGGCAGCCGCTGGCCACCGTGCTCGGTGCCGGGTTCGGCGCGTTTCCCGACCGGTCGCCGGACCGGGCCCGGGAGGTGCTCGCCGGCTGCGTCCGCCGGGTGCTGGCCGACAACGGGGCAACCGGACCACAGGTACGGCTGGTCGCCCCCGCCGTCCCGCCCGGCCCGCTCGGCGACGCCGAACGCGCGGCCCTGGCCGACGTGCTCGCCGACGACACGGTGGTCCGGATCGAGTGCCGTGACCTGCTCGGCGACACCGCGGCCGCGTCCGCGTCCTTCCAGCTCACCGCCCTGCTCGCCGCCGCCGGGGCACGACCCGATCTCGCCGGCACGCTCGCCCTGGCCACCTCGGTCGACCAGGAGGGCACCGTCGGCTGCGCCCTGCTGCGGATCGGATCCGCGGCACCCGTCAACGAAGGGATCCGACCATGACCGACCAGCTCGCGACGACGGTGGAGAACAGCCGGCCGTTGGACAAGGAGGACCTGCGGCGGCTGATCGCCGAGGTGCTCGACGTGGAGACCGACGAGGTCTCCGACCAGGCGCACTTCGCCGACGACCTGGACGTCGACTCGCTGATGGCGCTGGAGATCGCGGTACGGCTGGAGAAGGCGTACCGCGTGAAGGTCGCCGAGTCGGAGATGACCGCGATCACCACCCTGGACGGCACGTACCGGCTGCTGGAGCGCAAACTCCAGGGGGCCGCGTGACCGCCCGGGCCACCCCGGTCGAGGTCGCGGTCACGGTGACGGACCGCACCCCGACGACGGCGACCGGCACCGTCCGGGTCGATCCGGCGGACCCGGTCTTCGCCGGCCACTACCCGGGCTTTCCGGTGCTGCCCGGAGTCCACCTGATCGAGTTCGCCGACCAGACGCTGCGCGGCTGGCTCGGCGTCGACGGTCCCGAGGGCCCGGTGGAACTGGCCGCCGTCGAGCGGTGCCGGTTCCTCCGGCCGGTCTATCCCGGTGACACCGTCACCGTGGAGCTGACCGTGGACCGGACCGACGACGGGCTGCGCTGCTCGGCGGGGGTCCGGACGGCGGCCGGCCCGGTCGCCGACATCCGGCTGCGGCACCGGGCGGCCGGCGCCGGGACGACGGCACCGGAGCCGGTGGCGGAACCTGACGGTCGGGTCGGCTCGGGCCCGGCGCTCGACGGGTCCGACGAGGGTGCCGCACTGTCGGCCGGACCGGCCCGGATCCGGCAGACCATTCCGCACCGGTACCCGATCCTGCTGGTCGACCGGGTCACCGAGGTCGTACCGGGGCGACGGCTCACCGCCCGCAAGGCGGTGACCAGCGCGGAACCGGCGTACGCGCGACTGGACGACACCGCCGACGACAGCGGGTACGCCTATCCGGTCCCGCTGCTGATCGAGTCCTGGGCGCAGGCGGCGGTGCTGCTCGCCGTCTGGGACACCCCGAACCCGGACGTGCTGGCCGGGAAGGTGGAACTCGCCGGCGCGATCAACAACATCCAGGTGACCGGTCCGGTCCCGCCCGGCGGTGTGCTGGAGCACCGGGTCGAACTGGTCCGGGCCGTCGGTGACACGTCGATCCTGGCCGGCGAGACCTGGTACGACGGCCGCCTCGTGCTCGCCGTACACCACTTCGTGCTCGCGCTGCGTTCGATCGACGTCCTGCGCCCGGCCGCCGCCGCGACGTCCTGAGGAGGAGCAACATGTCCACATCGCACAGTGGTCCGTCGGCCGGGGAGGCCGGTGCCGACGGGACACCCCCGGTCGCCGTGGTGACCGGGGGTTCCCGGGGGATCGGGCGGGCGGTGGTCGCCCGGCTGGCCCGCGACGGGTACGACGTCGGGTTCTGCTACCGGGCCAACGACGAGGCCGCCGAGCTGGTCGCCAAGGAGGCCCGCGAGTACGGCGTACGGGTGCTGGCCCGGCGGGTGCACGTCGCGGACCGGGCGGCGGTCCGGGGTTTCGCGGAGGAGGTCGAGGCGGAACTCGGCCCGCCGACGGTGGCGGTGACCGCGGCCGGCATCGTCCGGGACCGCCCGCTGGCCCTGATGAGCGATGCGGAGTGGGACGAGGTGCTGCGGGTCAACCTGGACGGCACCCAGCACCTGTGCCGGTCGGTCGTGTTCGGGATGATGAAGCGGCGCCGGGGTGCCGTGGTCACCCTCTCCTCGGTGGCCGGAGTCGCCGGCAACGCGACCCAGACGAACTACGCCGCCGCCAAGGCCGGGATCATCGGGTTCACCAGGGCCCTGGCCAAGGAGGTCGGCCGGTACGGGATCCGGGCCAACGTGGTCGCACCGGGTTTCATCACCACCGACATGACGGCCGGGCTGCCCGACAAGATCACCCGCGAGATGCTCGCCCGCGCCTCGCTCAACCGGTTCGGCACCCCGACCGAGGTGGCCGAACTGGTCTCCTTCCTCGCCTCGGACCGTGCCGCGTACATCACCGGCCAGGTCGTCCAGGTCGACGGCGGCCTCGCCCTCTAGCACCCCGGGAGAGTTCATGCTGAAGTTCTACTTCTCCCTGCGCAGCCCGTACTCGTGGTTGGCGTACCGGGACCTCGGCACGCGGCACCGGGAACTGGCCGGTCGGCTGGAGTGGATCCCGTTCTGGGAACCGGACGAGGTGAGTCTGCGGATGCTCGGCGACGCGGGCGGCAAGTTCGTCTACACCCCGATGTCCCGGGCGAAGCACCTGTACGTGCTGCAGGACGTCCGACGGCTCGCCGCCGAGCGGGGCCTCTCCTTCGCCTGGCCGGTCGACCGGGCACCGTGGTGGGAGGTGCCGCACCTCGGCTACCTGGTCGCCAAGCGGCACCACCGGGGCCCGGAGTTCCTGGAGCAGGCGTACCGGGCGCGCTGGGAGCAGGGCCGGGACGTCTGCGACCGGTCGGTGGTGGCCGAGATCGGCGAGTCGGTCGGCATCGACCCGGGGGAGGTACGCGACGCGGTGGAGAACCCCCGGGTCCGGGCCGAAGGGGTGGAGGCGCTGCTGTCGATCTACCGTGACGGCGTCTTCGGTGTGCCGTTCTTCGTCCGGGGCTACGACCGGTACTGGGGGGTGGACCGGCTCGCCACGTTCGCCGCCGCGGTCGAGGGCGCCGACGCCGACGCCGAGGCGGCCGCCCGGCGGACCCTGAGCGCGGTTTCCGCCGTACCGGGGCGGGACGACGACCGGGCCACCGACGGCGGGCACGCCGGCGGCTGTGGCTGAGGTGGCTGATGAGTCTCTTCGTCGCCGCGCTGGGTGAGGTTGCCGCCCGGGTGCCGGACAAGCCGGCGGTGCTGTTCCACCGTTCCGGCGGGGTCGAGTCGTTGACCTACCGGGAGCTGGACCGGGCGGCCCGGAGCATCGCCGTCTGGCTGCGCGACCGGCTACCGGCCGGGGACGCCCGGGTGGTGCTCGCACACGGCCCCGGGCTCTCCTTCGTCACCGCGTTCGTCGGCTGCCTGTACGCCGGTGTCACCCCGGTGCCGGTGCCGCCGCCGACCGGTCACCGGCACCAGGTGGTACGCAGCGCGGGAATCGTCGCGGACTGCGGTGCGGCACTGGTGCTCACCGACCCGGAGACCCTGCCGGCGGTGCTCGCCTGGCGGGACGCCTCCGGTCTCGGCGACATCCCGTGCGCGGGTCCCGCCGCGATCTCGGAGGCGAGGGAGGAGCCGGGGAAGTCCGGCCCGGACCGCTGGCACCCGCCGGACCCGGACCCGGACCGGCTGGCGTTCCTGCAGTACACCTCGGGGTCGACAAGCGCGCCGAAGGGGGTCATGGTCAGCCACGGCAACCTGGCGCACAACATCGGGCTGATGCGCGACTGCCACGGCTGGCACGGCGACCTGGTGTTCTGCAGTTGGCTGCCGACGTACCACGACATGGGGCTGATCGCGATGCTGCTGACGCCGCTGTACCTGGGCGGCACGGCCGTGCTGCTGTCGGCGATGGACTTCCTGAAGCGGCCGTACCTCTGGCTGGACCTGATCAGCCGGTACCGCGCCCAGGTGAGCTGTGCGCCGAACTTCGCCTACGACCTGGCGGTGCGGCAGGTCGGTGACGAGCAGGTGGCCGGGCTCGACCTCTCCGGCTGGCGGTACGCCTGCAACGGCTCGGAGCCGATCAACGCCGGCACCCTGGAGCGGTTCGCCGCCCGGTTCGCGCCGGCCGGGTTCCGCCCCGAGGCGCTGCTGCCCGGGTACGGGTTGGCCGAGGCGACCCTCTACGTCTCCGGTACCCGGGTCGACTCGCCGCCGGTCGTCCGCCACGTGGACACCGCCGCGCTCGCCGCCGACAAACTGGTGGTGGCGAGTGACCCGACGTCGGCGGAGCTGGATGGTCCGGCGTCGACGACACCGCTGGTCAGCAGTGGGGTGGTGCGGGGGATCGAGGTGCTGGTGGTCGACCCGGCCAGCGGTATTGTGCTGCCGGACGGGCAGGTCGGCGAGGTGTGGATCGGCGGCGGGAGTGTGGCGGCCGGCTACTGGCGGCGGCCGGACGAGACGGCGGAGACGTTCGGCGCGCGTACCGCCGACGGGGCCGGACCGTTCCTGCGGACCGGGGACCTCGGCGCGTACCTGGACGGCGAACTGTTCATCACCGGCCGACGCAAGGAGATGCTGATCGTCAACGGGCGGAACCTCTACCCGCACGACGTGGAGCGGGAGGCGGCGGACGTGCACCCGGTCTTCGCCGAGTTGCCGACCTGCGTCTTCTCCGTACCGGGCCGGCAGGGCGAGGCGATCGTGCTGGTCCAGGAGATCCGGTCGCGCGGGCTGACCGGCGACGACCTGCGCGGGTACGCCCGGACCGCGAAGACGACGATGACGGTCCGACTCGGTGTCCGGGTGGGTAACGTGGTGTTCGTCCGTCCGGGGCGGATCCTGCGGACCAGCAGCGGCAAGATCCAACGTCGGGCCATGCGGGACCGGTTCCTCGCCGGCACCCTGGAGTCGTTGCACGAGGACCTGGACCCGGAGCTGCGGACGGTCACCTCGGCACCCAGCCGATGAATCGGGCGTACAGGTCCTGCGGGCTCGGGCCGCCCGACTGGTACCGGACGTGCAGGTCGCTGGTGGCGTCGTAGAGCATCGCGCAGAGATAGACCGAGAGCGCGACCCGGTCGTGGGCGTACTCGGTCAGCAGCCTCTCCCGGGCGGTGTCGCACGGCCAGGCGGCGGCGCAGACCCGGCACGACCAGAGCGGCCGTCGCGGCAGGTGCGGCCCGTCGGTGGTCACCGTCGCTCCCCGGGTACGTCGTGCCGCCCGTCCCCTGGCCGTCCCGTCCGGTACGTCCGCCGCTGGTTGAGCCCACCGCCGGGTGGCGGATACGGTCGCGGGATCGGCGGGACGACGGCGTCCGGGCAGCGCCACGGAAGGCCGCAGTGGCAGTAGCGCCCGAGTCGACGCCAGTTTCGGTGGTGCCGGGGTGCGTACCGGACGGGTGTGTCTCGCCGTCTCCGCCACATCAGAGTCTCCTTCGCCGCCGGTGGGACGGGCCGCTCCGGCTTGCCGTCCGGAGCGGCCCGGTGGCGACGCACCGGTCGGAGGCGGGGGGAAGGTCCGGTGCGTCGCCGCCCCCCACTCTGGTGACGATGTCGCTACTGTCGGAAGGATTCGTCCGCCTACCGGTGAGCCGTACGGCACCGGACCCCTCCTGTGCAGAGGAGCGCAGATGACCACTCCGCCCACCACTCCGCCCACGTTGGAGCTGTTCGCCGAGGAACTGCGGCTGGCCCGGACCGATGCCGGGCTGTCGCAGGAGGAACTCGCCGTCGAGGTCAACTACTCCGCGTCCCTGGTCGCCGGGGTCGAGCAGTGCCGGCGGATCCCGCAGCCGGAGTTCACCGCCCGCTGCGAGCGGGTGTTGAAGACCGCCGGCCGGCTGGAACGGATCCGCTGCCGGATCGGCCGGGAGGTGATCCTGCCCTGGTTCCGGGAGTGGGTGCTGCTCGAACGCGAGGCGACCATGCTCCGCTCGTATGAGCCGCTGGTGGTCTCCGGGCTGCTGCAGACCGAGGAGTACGCCCAGGCGCTGCTCGAAGGGGCCAGCCGGTTCACCGTGGCCCAGCTCGAACAGCAGGTCGCCGCCCGGGTCGAGCGGCAGGCGGTGCTCGACCGGGTGCCGCCGCCGACCTTCGTCGCGGTGCTGGACGAGCAGATTCTGCACCGCCCGGTCGGTGGTCCGAAGGTGATGGCCGGCCAACTCCGGCACCTGGTCGAGGCGGCCCGCCGGCCCTGGGTGCACATCCAGGTGGTGCCGCTCGCCACCGGGGCCTACCCCGGGCTGAACGGCGCGTTTGCGCTCGCCACCCCGGCCGAGGGCGAGGATTCGGCCTACCTGGACAACCAGCTCCAGGGCTACGTGGTGCAGCGCCGGGCGGACGTACTATCGGTGGCGGAAACCTGGGAGGTGGTGCGGTCCCAGGCGCTGTCGCAGGAGCAGAGCCTGCGGATGATCGAGGAGGCGGCGCGGAGATGGAGCTGACCGGCGCCCGGTGGCGCAAGAGCAGCCGGAGCAGCGGTAACGGTGGCAACTGCGTGGAGGTGGCGGACAACCTCCCCCACATCGTCGGTGTACGGGACAGCAAGGACCCGTCCGGGCCGGCGCTGGTCTTCGCGCCGGACGCCTGGCGGGCGTTCGTCGGCACGGTGACCGCACGGCGCTGACCCGACGGGCACGGGGGAGTGGACGACGCGGACCGGGCCGCCGCGCTCGACGGGATCCGGCGCAAACTGGCGCTGCTGAAGCAGCTCGAGGCGGAGCACGGCTTCGGTGTGGTGATCGAGGAGCAGGCCGCGCCGCTGGCACCGATCCCGGAACTACCGCCCGGCGTGGTCGAGGTGTTCAGTGTGGTCCGGCGGCTGGAGGGCAGCTACTTCCGGTTCCGGCAGCCGCCCGAGATCAACAGCCCGGCCGCCTTCCGGGACCGGGAACTCCTCCCGTACGACCTGCTCGGCCACCCGTTGAGCATCGGCTGGGAGATCCGGGACATCCCGGCCGACCTGGTCGCCGAGCGGGACATCGGCCAGCCGGTCTACCTCGACGTCACCGACGGCTACGTCTACCACCTGAACACCGACGAGTACGTCCTGCACATCAAGGGCGCGTACGACGGCGACATCGAGGTCGACGAGTTCGCCCCGGACGTCGTCACCTTTGTCGACCGCTGTGTGCTCGGCCCGGAGTACCCGGACGTGGTGGAGACGATCTGCGGCCCCTTCCACCGGAACCACCGGGTCCGCAAGGGACGGTTCAAGGGGCAGTACACCGACACCTGGCTCCGCCTCCTGGTCGCCGCCGGCCTGGCCGACTGACCGGCGGACCCGTCCCGTCGGGAAGTGACGGTCAATCGCCGGGCTGTGTCAGTCGCGACCGGTCCGGTGTTCCCGGCTGTGCTGTCGTACCTCGTCGACCTGTTCGCCGACCGCGTCGACCCGGGCGGCGAGCCCGGGATGGTCGGTACGCAGATGGCGGCCGGTGTCGGCGATCAGCTGGACCAGGACGGTCGGGTCGCTGGTGCCCAGCGCGTGGTGCAGCCGGTCCAGGTCGCCCCGGGCGGTCGGGGCGAGGTCGGTCAGCGCGGTGATCTGCCCGGCGAGTTGACGCAGGTCGGCGCCGTTGTCCCGGGCCCACCGGGCGACCGCGCGGTTACCGGCCCGGCGGTCCCGTTCGGCGCGTACCCGGTCGTCGCGGGTCCGGGGTGGGGCGCCCGCCTCGTCGGGCCGTAGCCGTAGGTACCGCCGTTCGGCGGCCTGCCGGCTGGCGACGCCGAGCGCCGGGGCGAGGTCGGCCCAACTCGCGCCTCGTTCGCGGGCCGCCTCGATCAGCCGTGGTTCCCAGGTCGCCAGCTCGGCCCGGAGGTGGCGGAGCTGGACGAGGGCGTCGAGCACCTGGCCGGCGGTCGGTTCGGCAGCGGCGTCGTCGGTGGTTCCGGGCACCGGGTCGGTCGGGGTCCGGGGCGCCGGGGTGGGCGGGTTGCCGACCCGGTTGGCGACGGCGCGTACCTGGTCGAGCGCGTGGCTGGTGCAGAAGGCAAGTACGGGCCCCGTCCCGTCCCGGGGGTCGCTGTTCGCCGGTTCGGCCATCCCGCCACCCCTTCCGCTGGTCCGTCGGCCGGCCCGGCTGGTCGGCCCTGGTATTCCTACTACGTCATCGATCCGATGACGAAGCACTTGTCGTCGTTCCGACGACATGGTACAACCGAGGTGTGGCGCATTGACAGCCCTGTTGTCTGAGCCAGGAGGTGGTTGACGATGTTGATGCGCACCGGCACCTTCCGCGAACTCGACCGGCTCGCGCAGCACGCCCTCGGCGCGCTGGGCACCGGCACCTGGTCCCGTCCGACGGCGATGCCGATGGACGCGTACCGCACCAAACAGGGTGGATAGTCTGGAGGCGTGCGCCTCGTGATCATGGCGGACACCCACCTGCCGAAGCGGGCCCGGGACCTCCCGGCCCCGCTCTGGGCCGCTGTCGACGACGCCGACGTGGTCATCCACGCCGGCGACTGGGTGGACGTCTCGCTCCTCGACGAGCTGACCGCGCGCAGCGCACGGCTGATCGGGGTGTACGGCAACAACGACGGATCCGAGCTGCGGTCCCGGCTGCCCGAGATCGCGCGTGTGGAACTGGCCGGGGTACGGGTCGCGGTGGTCCACGAGACCGGGCCGGCCGGTGGACGGGAGCGTCGCTGTGCCGCCCGGTTCCCGGACTGCGACGTTCTTGTTTTCGGACATTCACATATACCCTGGGACAGCATCGCCCCCGGTGGACTGCGACTGTTGAACCCCGGCTCGCCGACCGACCGGCGGCGTCAGCCGTACGCCACCTATCTCACCGCCACCGCCTCGGACGGCCGGCTCGACACCGTGGTCCTGCACCGGTTGCCCCGCCGGGGCGACCCCGATGCCTGATCGTGTCGCGGCTCGGCGGCTCCGGTTCAGCGGGCCGGCTCGGCGGCTCCGGTTCGGCGGCTCCGGTTCAGCGGGGCCGGCTCACGCACCATGAAGACGTCCACCGGATCCTCGGTCTCCACAGTGAATCCGTGCCGTTCGTAGAGCCGTCGGGCCGAACTGCCCTGCAACATCTGCAGCCGGACCCGGATGCTGTCGCGGTCACACCGCTCCAGCAGTTCGCCCAGGACCGCCGTACCGATGCCGTTGCCGTGCAGGTGCGGGACCAGGTAGAAGTGCTCCAGCCAGTGGGCGTCCTCGGCCGGCCGTAGCGCCACGGAGCCGGCGAACGTACCGGCCGTCTCGATCACCCAGGTGTGCTCCGGGTGGAACCCGTTGCGCAGCCGCTGCCGTACCCGCCGCTCGTCGTACCGGCCGAGTCGTTCCAGATCCGGCCGCAGTGTCACGGCCCGCAACTCGGCGATCGCCTCGACGTCGGCCGCCGTGGCCGGCCGCAGTTTCCAGTCCCCCATGATCAACAGCCTAGTCGTCGGGTTTCCGCAGCTCCCGTCGGTCTTCGGCGCCGGATCGACCGTTCGGGGAGCGGGTCGGCGGCTCAACCGGCCGTTCGGCCCGGAGCGTTTTGATCAGCGGGCTGCCACACTGAGATCCGTGCATGACTTCGACGTCCTCGTCCTCGGCTCCGGACCCGGCGGTCAGAAGGCCGCGATCGCGGCGGCGAAACTCGGCCGCCGGGTCGCCGTCGTGGAACGACAGCACATGGTCGGCGGTGTCTGCATCAACACCGGCACCGTGCCGTCCAAGACGCTGCGGGAGGCGGTGCTCTATCTCACCGGGCTCAGCCAGCGTGAGGTGTACGGCCAGAGTTACCGGCTCAAGGAGGACATCACCATCGGCGACCTGACCGCCCGGACCCAGCACGTGATCGGGCGCGAGGTCGACGTGGTACGCAGCCAGCTCACCCGTAACCGGGTCCGGTTGATCACCGGCACCGGTCGGTTCCACGACCCGCACACGGTGACGGTGACCGACCCGGCCGGACGCGAGTCCAAGGTGACCGCCGACCGGATCATCGTCGCGGTCGGTACCCGGCCGGCCCGACCGGAGAGTGTGGACTTCGACGAGGCGACGATCATCGACTCGGACGGCATCCTCAACCTGGACCGGGTGCCGAAATCGATGGTGGTGGTCGGGGCGGGGGTGATCGGCATCGAGTACGCCTCGATGTTCGCCGCGCTGGGCACCAAGGTCACTGTGGTCGAGCGGCGCGACCGGATGCTGGAGTTCTGCGACCTGGAGATCGTCGAGGCGTTGAAGTACCACCTGCGGGACCTGGCGGTCACGTTCCGGTTCAGCGAGGCGGTGGCCGCCGTGGAACGGCATGCCCGGGGTGCGATCGCGGTGCTGGAGAGCGGGAAGCGGATCGCCGCCGACACGGTGATGTACTCCGCCGGCCGGCAGGGGCTCGGCGCCGACCTCGACCTGCCGAACGCCGGGTTGGAGGCGGATGCCAGGGGGCGGATCGAGGTCGACGAGCGGTTCCGTACCGCCGTACCGCACATCTACGCGGTCGGTGACGTGATCGGGTTCCCGGCGCTCGCCTCGACCTCGATGGAGCAGGGGCGGCTCGCCGCCCACCATGCCTGCGACGAACCGGCCCGGGACCTGTCGGACCTGCAGCCGATCGGCATCTACACGATCCCGGAGATCAGCTTCATCGGCCGGACCGAGGACGAACTCACCCGTGACAGGGTGCCGTTCGAGGTGGGCATCTCCCGGTACCGCGAGCTCGCCCGGGGGCAGATCAGCGGCGACTCGTACGGGATGCTCAAGCTGCTGGTCGCCCCGGACACCGGTCGGCTGCTCGGGGTGCACATCTTCGGTACCGGCGCCACCGAACTCGTCCACATCGGGCAGGCGGTGATGGGCTGCCTCGGCACCATCGACTACCTGGTCGACGCGGTCTTCAACTATCCGACCCTGGCCGAGGCGTACAAGGTCGCCGCGTTGGACGCGATGAACAAGATGCGGCACATCGCCCGACTGCGGGACTGACCAAACTGTCCTCGATCCGTCACTGCCGGCATATGGCGTTGTTGTCCTCGATCCGATACTCAGAGTAGTGACGTGGTTGCCATCGGTAGGAGGTGACGGTGGTGGTGAGCCGACGACGGCGCAGACTGGCGGCCGTGGTGGTCGTGGTCCTGGCTGCCGGCGCGGGTGCGGCCCGACTCGCGTACGGCAACGCCGAGCGGTACGACAACGGACGGCTGGACGCCGTGCACCTCGCCACCACCCGGCTCGACGGTGGCCGGTACGCCGGCGCCCGGGCCGAGGGTGGTGGCCGGTACGCCGGCGCCCGGGCCGAGGGTGGCGACCGGTTCGCCGGCGCCCGACCTGACGGCGAATGGTTCGCCAGCCCGGACGGCCGGGGCGGCGGGCATGTCTTCCGAGCCCGGTTGACCGGTTTCGAGGAGGATCCGCTCGCCATCTCCACCGCCGGCAGCGGCCACTTCTCGGCCACCGTCGAACGGTCGAGGCAGGAGATCGCCTACCGGCTCGGCTACGCCGACCTCGAGGGCGACATCACCCAGGCGCACATCCACTTCGGCGGCCGGGCCCGCAGCGGCGGGATCAGCGTCTTCCTCTGCACCAACCTCGGCAACGGGCCGCCGGGCACCCAGGCCTGCCCGGCCGCACCGGCCACCATCACCGGCACCATCAGACCGGCCGACGTGATCGGCCCGTCGGGGCAGGGCATCGCGGCGGGAGAGTTCGACGAACTCGTCGCCGCGATCCGGGCTGGTACGACGTACGTCAACGTGCACAGTTCGCGTCATCCCGGCGGGGAGATCCGGGCCCAACTTGATCACCATCGGCGCTGACCATCCGTCGCCCGACCGGCCCGCGCCGAGTCAGGACATCCGCGCCTCTACCACTGGCGCTCTTGACGTCACGCGGCGACATGGTTAAGGTCCGATAACTTTGTGACCCGGCTCTGTGACTGCGGCCACAGAGCCGTCCGGAGCAGGCCGCGGTCGACCGGACAAAGGGCCAGCCGGTCGACCCCGGCCACCACCGCCGAGGCCCCGTCCTCGTCGGCCAGCCGGGCGGCGAGCAGCCGGGCGCGGGCGCCGAAGGCCGGATCGGTCACCGCGGCCCGGACCGCGTCGCCGAGCCGGGCCGCACTGAGCCGCCGGAACGGGATCACATCCGGGCTGACCCCGAGCCGGGCCAGTCGGGCGGCCCAGAACGGTTGATCCGCCAGCATGGGCACCGGCACCGTCGCCACCCCGGCCCGCAGCGCGGCCCCGGTGGTGCCGCAGCCCGCATGGTGCACCACGGCGGCCATCCGGGGAAAGAGCCACCCGTGCGGCACGTCGTCGACGTACAACACCTGGTCGTCGCCGCTGCCGGCGCGGCCGGGACCGTCGTCGGGACCGCTGCCGGAACCGTCGTCGAGAGGGTCGTCGCTGCTCCGCTCCGGGACCGCCTCCGCACCGGCACCCTGCACGATGGCACGTACCCCGGCCCGGCGCAGCGCCCGACGGACCATGGCGTACAGCCGACCACCGGGGTCGGCCAGACTGCCGAAACCGACGTACACCGGGGCGTCCCCGGCGGCGAGGAAGGCCCGCAGCGCGGGCGACGGTCGCCAGTCCACCGGCGGTGCCGGCCACCAGTAACCGACCACGTCCAGGCCCGGTCGCCAGTCCGGCGGGCGGGGGAGCACGGTCGGGCTGAAACCGTGGCTGACCGGCCACCCCCGCACCGCGGCGTCCCGGTCGAGGTCGGCGAGGTCGCACTGCGGAAGGCCGAGCCGGGACCGGAGTCGCCGCGAGGCGTGCGCGTACACCCGACGGCCCAGCCGGTGGCCGAGCCGGCCGGCGGCCCGGTTGCCCCATCCGCCCAGCGTGCGGACGCCGAGCACGATCGGCGGAAAGGCCCGGGTCGGTTCCACCGGCTGGAGGAACACCCCGAGGCTCGGCACCCCGAGCCACTGCGCCACCGAATAACCCAGCGGCGCGGTGCTGGCGGAGAGCAGCAGGACGTCCACGCCGGAATCCGCCGCGGTGACGATGCTCTCGCCGAGCCCGTCGACGAACCGGTCACCGAGCCGGACGAACTCCACCAGTCCCGGAGCCCCCGGTACCCCGGGCCGTCGCCGGGACGGTACGCCGGTCCGCAACGCCGACAGGTCGCCGAGGACCGGACGGAACTCCAGGCCGGCACGGGTGACCAGATCGGCGTACGGGGCGGGCGCGGCGAGCGCCACCCGGTGGCCGGCCGCCCGCAACCGGGCACCGAGACCGGTGTACGGGGCCACGTCCCCCAGCGAACCCGCGGTGACGATGAGAACCCGCATCCGGACCTCCCGGCGGGCTGGTACGGGGACACCCGTACCAGCAGTGTAGGCGGGGCCGGCCGCCGGACGGGCCGTGAACGGGATGGTGGCCCGCCGGCAGGCCAGGTCGACAGGAGAGGAATCTTCGCACCCTCGGCGGGTAGAAGGCCGGATGACCTCTACTCCCGGGTGGTTCCGGACGAACCGCGAGGAGGCCGCCGAGCCGCCGTCCGGTGGCCCCGGAGGGTTACCTCCGCGTGTGATGATCATCTACGCCAGCGCGGGGGCCGGGCATGACGGCGCGAGCCGGGAACTGGCCCACCGGCTGCGGGAGCGCGGCCTGCTGGCCGACTGTGTGGACCTGGCCGACATCTTCCCCTGGGGCCTCGGTCGGCTGCTCCGCGGCACCTACCACGGGATGTTGAGCCGGCTGCCCTGGATCTACGGGCTGCTCTTCTCGATCGGTGGCAACTTCAGCCGGGCGGCGCCGATCACCCGGACGCTGCTGCGGCCGGTGTGGCCACGGGTGCTCCGGGCACTGCCGCCGAACACCCGGGCCGTCGTGTCGACGTACCCGGTGGTGAGTCAGATCGTCGGGCCGCTGCGGCGCGAGGGTCGACTCGCCGTACCGGTGATCACCTATCTGACCGACTTCGCGGTGAACCCGATCTGGGTGTCGCCCGGCATCGACGTGCACTGCGCCGCCCACGTCACCACCCGCGCCGAGGCCCGGGCACTCGGTGCGGGGGAGGTCCGGGTGGCCGGCCGGATGGTCTCGGCCGCCTTCCGCCCGGGGGACGAGCAGGACCGGCGGCGGGCCCGGGAGAAACTCGGGCTTCCGCTCGACGCCCGGCTCGCGCTGCTGGTCGCGGGCTCGTGGGGGGTCGGGGCGGTGGCGCGTACCGCCGCGGAGATCGCCGCCACGGGGGTGGCGGTCCCGGTCGTGGTCTGCGGACGGAACGCCGCGCTGTACCGCCGGCTGCGGCGACGCGGCACCGGGTACGTCTTCGGCTGGGTCGACGACATGCCGGCCCTGCTGCGGGCCGCCGACGTCCTGGTCGAGAACGCCGGTGGGCTCACCGCGCTGGAGGCGATGGCCTGCGGGTTGCCGGTCGCCACCTACCGGCCGATCCCCGGGCACGGGCGGGCGAACGCCGCCACCATGGCCCGGGCCGGCGTGGCGACCTGGGTACGCCGTCGCGTCGACCTGGGGCCGACGCTGCTGCGGCTCGCCGACCGGACGAGCGGAGAGCGGCAGCGCAACGCCGGGCTCGCGCTCTTCGGCACCGACCCGGCGGGGGTGGTCGCCGACATCGCCTGGGGCCTGACGGCCTCGACCGGTGCGCACCGACTCGCCGGCGAGGCCGGCCCGCACCAGTTGGCCGGGGAGGCCGGCCCGGCCGGTCGGGCGCCGGTCGGAGCGGTACCCGTCGACGACCCGGTGTTGCTGGAGGGCGCCCCGTTCCTCGAACCGCCGGTACGGATCGATGCCGTCGAGGTGCGGACCGGGCTGGCGGCGGCCACCCCCCGGCGGACCCTGACCCGGTGGGTCGGGCTGCGGGCCGGGATGGCCCGGCTCTGGACCGGTGTGGGCCAGCCGCGCCGGGACGGCGGCACCCGGCCGGTGAACCGGCCGGACCGGCGCGGCTGAGGTGTCGGGGGTCCGGTGAACGGCATCGCCATCGTGCTGGGGCTCGCCTCGGCCGCCTGCTTCGCGGTGAGTTCGGTGCTGGAGCAGCGCGCGGCCAAGCAGGAGCAGCCGACCCGGACCATCGACCCCCGACTGCTGATCCGACTCGTCCGCCGGCCGTTGTGGCTGCTCGGCTGGGTGCCGGACGCGGTCGGCACCGTACTGCAGGCCATCGCCCTGCGGTTCGGTGCGCTCGCCCTGGTGGAGCCGCTGCTGGTCAGCGGGCTCTTCATGGCGATTCCGCTGGAGGCGGCACTGGAACGACGGCGCCCGCACCGCCGGGACATGCTGGTCGTGGTGATCGGTGTGGTCGGGCTGACCGCCTTCCTCGCCACCGCGAACCCCCGGGGCGGGGTGGAGGAGCCGAGCGCACTGGCCTGGATCGGAGTGGGCGCCGCCATCGGTGTCCTCGTCGGGGTCTGCCTCGTCGTCGCCTGGCGGACCCAGAACGCGGCCCGGGGCCTCGTGCTGGGCATCGCCACCGGACTGCTCTACGCCCTGGCCGCGGCGCTGCTCAAGAGCGTGACGGAGAAGCTGCCGGACAATCCGGTCGGGGTGGTCACCGACTGGCACCTCTACGTGCTGGTCCTGGTCGGCGGAACCGCCCTGACCCTGAACCAGAACGCCTTCCAGGGCGGGCCGATCGCCGCCCCGCTCACCGCCATCGCGCTGCTCGACCCCTTCACAAGTGTGCTGATCGGCGTCACCGCCTTCCAGGAGGAGCTCTCCCTCGAGGGACCCCGCCTGATCATCGGACTACTCGGAGTGGTCGCCATGAGCCTCGGTATCTGGCTGGCCCGACGTACCCAGTCAAGCTGACACGCCGGTCAGTCCGCCGGGTCGACACCTGGGTGGACCTGTCGGGTTAGGTCGTCCCCGGACACGCCAGAAAGGATTTCGGCAGGCCGCACCGCCGAGGGTGGGAAGTTGGGTACGCTCGGTGAAGATTACTTAGCGCGAGCGATGGGTTACCACCAATCCGGCGCGATGGTCCGGCTGGGCTCGACGAGCCGGCCGGGACCTCGCGAGAGGCGGCAGCGTGCTTGATCTGACCGACGATGCCCCCGGCCATCCGTCTGCGGATCGGCCGGGCGAGCGCCGGCAGCCGGAAACCGTGCTGGCCGGTGAGAACTTTCCGGTCGCGTTGCGTGTCCTACCGGCACGGATCCGCCGGCACCTGCTCGCCCTCTACACCTACGCCCGGTACGTCGACGACCTCGGTGACGAGCCGGACACCACCGGACGCGACGAGGGCCCCGAGGCCCGCCTCGCCGCGCTGCACCGGTTCGAGCGCGAGGTACGGGCACTCTACGAGGGCCGGCTGCCCCGCCACCCGGTGCTGGTCCGGCTGGCGCCGACGGTCGTCGACTGCCGGTTCCCGCTCGACCCGCTGCTCCGACTGATCGAGGCGAACCGTCGCGACCAGCTGGTCACCCGCTATCCGACCTTCGGTGCCCTGGTCGAGTACTGCCACCTCTCCGCCGACCCGGTCGGCGAACTCGTGCTGCACATCTTCGGCGCCGCGTCACCGGCTCGGATCCCGCTCTCCAACCGGATCTGCACCGCGCTGCAGATCGTCGAACACCTGCAGGACGTCGCCGAGGACCGCCGTCGCGGCCGGATCTACCTGCCGACCCGCGACCTGGCCGCCGCCGGGGTTCCCGAGGAGGCCCTGGACGCGCCGCGGGCCGACGAGCCGCTCCGGCAGGTGATCCGCCGGCAGGCCGACCGGGCCGCCGAACTGCTCGACTCCGGCGCGCCACTGGTCGGCGACCTACGCGGTTGGGCCCGACTGGCGGTCAGCGGATACCTCGCCGGGGGCCGGGCCGCACTCGCCGCGCTGGCCCGGGCCGACCACGACCCGCTGCCCGGCCCGCCCCGACCGACCCGGTCCGGTCTGGCCGTCGCCTGGCTCCGGTCGCTGCGAACCCCCGCCGTCGCTCCGGGACAGAACGGAGTGGGCGGATGAGCGGCGACATCGGCCTGGAACGCGCCTACCGGGAGTGTGCCCGCGTCACCCGTACCCAGGCCCGCAACTTCTCGTACGGCATCCGGCTGCTCCGGCCCGACCGGCGGGCCGCACTCTGCGCCGTGTACGCGGTGGCCCGGCGGATCGACGACATCGGCGACGGCGACCTGTCGGCCGCCACCCGGCTGGCCCGGCTGGACCAGGTCCGGGCGGCGCTGCACCGGCTGCCCGACGCCGGCGGCGACCCGGTCCTGGTCGCGCTCGCCGACGCGGCGGCCCGGCTGCCGATCCCGCTGGCCGCCTTCGACGAACTGGTCGACGGGTGCCTGGCCGACGTACGGGGCACCCGCTACGAAACGTTCGAGGAACTGGTCGGCTACTGCCGCTGTGTGGCCGGCTCGATCGGCCGCCTGTCGCTCGGGGTCTTCGACCTGCGGCCCGGCGCCGACCGGTCCGAGGCGGCCGAACTGGCCGACACCCTCGGCGTCGCCCTGCAACTGACCAACATCCTCCGCGACATCGTCGAGGACCGCGGGGTGGGCCGGATCTACCTGCCCCGGCGCGACCTGGACCGGTTCGGCTGCACCGTCGACCTGGACGCCGACGGCGGGCTGGCCGATCCGCCGGACCGGCTGGCGGCGCTGGTGCGCTGGCAGGCCCAGCGGGCCGACCGTTACTACCGGACCGGGCTGCGGCTGTTGCCGATGCTGGACCGGCGCAGCGCGGCCTGCGTGGCGGCGATGGCCGGGATCTACCACCGGCTGCTGGCCCGGATGATCACGGATCCGTTGGCGGTCACCCGACGTCGGGTGGCCCTGTCCGGCTGGGAGAAGGCGTACGTGGCGGCGCGGGCGATGACCCGGAGCGGATCGTGAGCACCGAACAGGTCTGCGTCATCGGGGGCGGGCTGGCCGGCATCGCCTCGGCGGTCCGGCTGCTCGACGCCGGACACCGGGTCACCATGCTGGAGGCGCGTCCGGCGCTCGGCGGCGCCACCTACTCCTTCCGCCGGGGTGGGCTGACCGTGGACACCGGCCAGCATGTCTTCCTCCGCTGCTACCAGCAGTACCGGGACCTGTTGCACCGGCTCGGCAGCACGGACCGGGCGACGGTGCAGGACGGCTTCGCGGTGCCGATCATCCGGGCCGGCGTACCGCCGCACCTGCTGGCCCGCAACCGTCGACTGCCCGCCCCGGCACATCTGCTGCCGGCGCTGCTCGGCTACCGACCGCTGAGGTTCGGGCAGCGGCTGGCGGCGGTCCGGGCCGCCGCCGCGCTGCGCCGGGTCGAGCCGGACGACCCGGCCGCCGACCGGGTCAGCTTCGGCGCCTGGCTGGCCGCGCACGGCCAGGACGGCCAGACCGTGCAACGTCTCTGGGAACTGATCTGCGTCGCGGCGCTGAACGCCCCGCCGGAACGGGCGTCGCTCGCCCTGGCCGCCCGGGTCTTCCGTACCGGACTGCTCGACCGGGCCGACGCCGCCGATCTCGGCCTGCCCACCGCGCCCCTGGCCGACCTGCACGGCACCCCGGCCAGCGCGCTGCTGCGCCAGCGGGGCGCGACGGTCCGCACCGGGGTACGCGTCCACCAGATCCGGGCCGAGGGACACCGGTTCCGGGTCGTCGGCGAGGGTGGGGCGCTCACCGCGGACGCGGTCGTGCTGGCCGTACCGCACTCGCAGGCGGCCCGTCTGGTGCCGTCGGAGGCGGCTCCGGACCGGGCCCGCTGGGCGCGGCTGGGCGCCGCGCCGATCGTCAACGTGCACGTCCACTACCAGGAACGGGTCACCGAACTCGGCTTCGCCGCCGGACTGGACACACCGGTGCAGTGGGTCTTCGACCGCACCCCGCCCGACGTCTCCGGGCAGTATCTGGTGGTCTCCATCTCCGCCGCCGAACAGGTGCTCGGCACCCGGGCGAGCGAGCTGGTCCGGACCTACCTGGCCGCCCTGGGGGAGGTTTTCCCGGCGGCCCGGCGGGCGCCGGTCCGGGACGCGTTCGTGACCCGGGAACCCCGGGCGACGTTCCGGCAGGTGCCCGGCTCACGGAGTTACCGGCCGCCGGCGCAGACCCGGGCTCCCGGATTGGCGCTGGCTGGCGCGTGGACCGACACCGGATGGCCGGACACGATGGAGGGCGCGGTACGTAGCGGCCAGCGGGCCGCCGACGTGGTGCTCGCCCACCTCGGGTCGAGATCGGACCCGTCGGAGGAGACGGCATGACCGAGCGGAGCGAGGTGACGGCATGACCGAGCGGAGCGAGGTCATCGGCAGGCTCGGTCGACCAGGTCATGGCGGCGGCGAGCGTAGCGAGGAGAAGACATGACCATGATGCTGCCCAGCATCCTCACCCAGGTGGACGAGCTCGTCCAGCCCGAGATCCGGGCGGCGCTGGAGCGGATCGACGAGCGGACCCGGCTGGTCGCCGGATACCAGTTCGGGTACTGGGACGCGACGGGTGCGCCGACCGGGCGGAGCGGCAAGGGGCTGCGTCCCGCGCTGGCGCTGCTCTCCGCCCGGGTCGCCGGACAGCCGGTCGGGCGCGGGCTGCCGGCCGCGGTGGCGGTGGAACTGGTACACAACTTCTCACTGCTGCACGACGACGTGATCGACGGCGACCTGGAGCGCCGACACCGGCCGACGGCCTGGGCGGCGTTCGGCGTCGGTCCGGCGATTCTCGCCGGTGACGCGCTGCTCGGTCTCGCCGACGAGGTGCTCTGCGCCGCACCGGAACTGGACGTGCACCGGGGTCTGGCGACCCTGCACACGGCGGTCCGCCGGCTGATCGCCGGCCAGGCGGCCGACGTCGAGTTCGAGAACCGCTCCGACGTCACCCTCGACGAGTGCCTGGCGATGGCCCGGGACAAGACGGCCGCCCTGTTGGCCTGCGCGGCGACGCTCGGCGCGGTGGTCTGCGGCGCGCCACAGACGGTCGTCGACGGACTCGACCGGTACGGCGAGCGGCTCGGCCTGGCCTTTCAACTCGTCGACGACCTGCTCGGCATCTGGGGCGAGCCGGCGGTCACCGGCAAGCCGGTCCTGTCCGACCTACGGGCCCGGAAGAAGTCGGTGCCGGTGGTCCGGGCGCTCGGCGTGGACGGCCCGGCGGCCACCCGGCTCGCCGAGCTGTACGCCAGCCCGGGTGACCTCTCCGCCGCCGACCTCGCCCTGGCCGCCAACCTGATCGAGGAGACCGGCGCCCGGGACTGGACGGAGAAGCAGGCCGACCGGTTGCTCACCGAGGCCCTCGCCGAACTGGACCAACTCGGTGAGGTGGGTTCGGCGGGTGGCGCCGACGTGTCCGGGGTGCACGCCGACCTGGTCGCGATCGCGCACTTCATGACAGGACGGGACTACTGAGATGGCCGGACTCTTATCCACCGACGGCGTCACGACGGCAGCCACCGACGGCGGCACGACACCCGGGACGGTCGGGGCCCCGGCCGCCCCGGGGACCGGCGGCGTCACCGCGCAGTTGTGGGCGCAGGCCCGGACGGCCCTGGACCGTGCTCGTGACCTGCTGCTCTCGACGCAGCAGCCGGCCGGCTGGTGGCAGGGCGAGCTGGAGACCAACGTGACGATGGAGGCGGAGGACCTGCTCATGCGGCAGTTCCTCGGCATCCGTAGCGTCGAGCAGACGGAGCCGACGGCCCGGTGGATCCGGTCGAAGCAGGGGGCGGACGGCGCCTGGCCGACCTTCCACGGCGGACCCGGCGACCTCTCCACCACCATCGAGGCGTACGCGGCGCTGCGGTTGGCCGGCGACCCGGCCGAGGCCGAGCACATGGTCCGGGCCCGGCGGTTCGTCCTCGCCCACGGCGGCATCGAGCGGAGCCGGGTCTTCACCCGGATCTGGCTGGCGCTGTTCGGGGAGTGGTCCTGGGACCGGCTGCCGGCGGTGCCGCCGGAGGTTGTCCTGCTCCCGCCGCGTTTCCCGCTCAACGTGTACGACTTCGCCTGCTGGGCCCGGCAGACCATCGTGCCGCTGGCGATCGTCCGGTCCCTGCGTCCGGTCCGTCCGCTCGGCTTCTCGCTGCGGGAACTACGGACCGGCCGGCGACCCGACCCGGCGCCGTCGCTGCGGCACCGGGCCGGCTGGATGCACCGCCTCGACACGGTGCTCCGGCGGTACGAGCGTCACCCGGTCGGCCCGGTACGCCGCAACGCGCTGCGCCGGGCCGCCGAGTGGATCATCGCGCGTCAGGAGGCCGACGGCTCCTGGGGCGGGATCCAACCGCCCTGGGTGTACTCGCTGATCGCGTTGCACCTGCTCGGCTATCCGCTGTCGCACCCGGTGCTGCGGACCGGCCTGGCCGGACTCGACCGGTTCACCATCCACGAGCAGACCCCGGACGGCCCGGTACGCCGACTCGAGGCGTGCCAGTCACCGGTCTGGGACACCGCGCTCGCGACGGTCGCCCTCGGCGACGCCGGACTGCCGGCCGGGCACCCGGCGCTGGGCCGGGCCGCCGAGTGGCTGCTGGCGGAGGAGATCCGGGTGCCGGGTGACTGGTCGGTACGTCGACCCGGACTGGAACCGGGCGGCTGGGCGTTCGAGTTCGACAACGACGGCTACCCGGACACCGACGACACGGCGGAGGTGCTGCTGGCGCTGCGCCGTACCGGGGCGGACCCGGAGGTGCGGGCGGCGGTCGGCCGCGGGGTCGCCTGGTTGTGCGGCATGCAGTGCGCGGACGGCGGCTGGGGAGCGTTCGACGCCGACAACACCCGGGCGATCGCCCGCGACCTGCCGTTCTGTGACTTCGGTGAGGTGATCGACCCGCCGAGCGCGGACGTCACCGCGCACATTGTCGAGGCGCTCTGCGCGGAAGGGCTGACCGACTCGCCGACGGTACGGCGGGGGGTCTCCTGGCTGTTGCGTAACCAGGAGGCGGACGGGTCCTGGTTCGGCCGGTGGGGCGCCAACCACGTCTACGGCACCGGAGCGGTCGTGCCGGCGCTGGTCGCCGCCGGGGTACGCCCCGACGACCCGGCCATCGTCCGGGCGCTCTGCTGGCTGCACCGGCGGCAGAACCCGGACGGCGGCTGGGGCGAGGACATGCGCTCCTACCGGGACCCGATGTGGCGGGGGCGGGGTGTGTCGACCGCCTCGCAGACCGCCTGGGCCCTGCTGGCGTTGCATGCCGCCCGCTCCGCCGACACCGTGTCGGTGGGGCGTGGACTGCGCTGGCTGGTGGAGACCCAACGCCCGGACGGCGGCTGGGACGAGCCGCAGTACACCGGTACCGGCTTCCCGGGTGACTTCTACATCAACTACCATCTCTACCGGCTGGTCTTCCCGGTCAGCGCGCTCGGTCGGCTGCTGCGCGAGCCGGCCTGGCTCGGCGTGGCACCGCCCGCCGGCGCCGACCGGGACGGCGTGGCCGGACCGGCGGGGTCGGGCGAGCGGGTCGGGCTGGTCGACCGCGTCGAGGCCGGCCGGCGGATCGAACTGGTCGATCGCGTCGAGGCCGGCGAGCCGATCGGGTCGGCTGCCCGGCGTGGCCCGGCTGAACTGGTCGACCAGGGCAGTTCCGCGGTGGCTCCGAGCGGTGAACCGAGTTGACCCGGGGCGACTGGGTGCTGTTCGCGCCCATGCGGATGGAGGCCCGCGCGCTGCGTCGCGGCCTGCCGACCGGCGCCCCGCTGCACCGCACCGGCCGGGGGCTGACCCGGGCCGGGCGGGCCGCCGCCCGGCACGCCGACGCGGGCGCTCTGGTGGTGGCGGGGATCGCCGGCGGGCTCACCCCGACGCTGCGCCCCGGCGACGTGGTCGTCGCCACCGAGGTACGGCGCGCCGACCGACCCGACGACCCGGCGGTGCCCTGCCCGAGCGCACCGCTGGTCGCCGCCACGCTGCGCCGGCGTGGTCTGACCGTCCACCTCGGACCGGTGGTCACCAGCCGGCGGCTGGTCGACGGCCCGGACCGGGCCCGGCTCGCCGCGACCGGGGCGCTCGCCGTGGACACCGAGTCGGCGGCGCTGCTGGCCTCCGCCGCGGGCCGGCCGGTGGTCTGCGTACGGGTGGTCGCCGACGTACCGCCGCAGCGGCTGTACCGGCCGCTGACCTGGCGTCGGGTCCGAACCGCCCTGCGGACCCTGCCGAAGGTGGCGCCCGCGCTCGTCGAGTGGGCCGAGGCGGGCACGGTACGCGAGGTCGTGCTGGCCTCACCCCGTTCGTTCTGCGCCGGCGTCGAACGGGCGATCGGTGTGGTCGAGCAGGCCCTGGACCGGTACGGCCCACCGGTGTACGTCCGCAAGCAGATCGTGCACAACGTGCACGTCATCGCCGACCTGCAACGCCGGGGCGCGGTCTTCGTGGACGAGCTGACCGAGATTCCCGACGGTGCCGTCACGGTCTTCTCCGCACACGGTGTCGCGCCCGCCGTCCGGGTCGCCGCCGCCGCCCGGGGGCTGCCGGTCATCGACGCCACCTGCCCGCTGGTGTCCAAGGTGCACAGCGAGGCGCGCCGGTTCGCCGGGCGGGGCAACACCGTCCTGCTGATCGGACACGCCGGACACGAGGAGACCGAGGGCACCCTCGGCGAGGCGCCCGGGCAGATCACCCTGGTGGAGAACGTGACGGACGCGGAACGGATCGAGGTCGCCGACCCGGACCGGGTCTCCTACCTGGTGCAGACCACCCTCGCGGTCGACGAGGTGGCCGGGGTCCTCGACGTGCTCCGGCGGCGGTTCCCGGCGTTGACCGGCCCCTCGTCGGACGACATCTGCTACGCCACCACCAACCGGCAGGTGGCACTGCGCGACGTTGCCGCCGACGCCGACGTGGTGCTGGTCGTCGGCTCCGCGAACTCGTCGAACTCGCGCCGTCTGGTGGAGGTGACCGAGCGCGGCGGTACCCCCGCGTACCTGGTGGACGACGTCGACGAGGTCGACCTCCGCTGGCTCGCCGGGAAACGGACGGTCGGCGTGACCGCCGGCGCCTCGGCCCCGCCCCGACTGGTCGACGAGACCGTCACGGCACTGGCCGGGCTCGGTGCGGACGCGGTACGGGAGCACACCACCCGGACCGAGGACGTGCACTTCACCCTTCCCAAGGAGATACGAACACCTTGACATCCTCCCCGTCCTAAGGAACGGGGATTCCCTTGGTTGCCCTTGGGTTTTCCTGCTTCATCGTCGACTGCCCCGAACGGAGGTTCCCCCGTTGAGGTCTTACGCCTTCTCCACAGGCTGTCACCGCCAGTCCGGCGGCCAGAATGGTGCGGGCGGCGTTGACGTCACGGTCGTGGACGGTGCCGCACCGGCACGTCCAGGTCCGTACGGTCAACGGCATCCGTCCAGCGAGGGCACCACACGTCGAGCACAGTTTGGAGCTGGGGAACCAGCGGTCCACGACCACGAGGTTGCGGCCGTGCCAGTCGGCCTTGTATTCGAGCAGGGTGCGGAACTGCCGCCAGGCCGCGTCGCTGATGGCGCGGGCCAGGCTCCGATTCTTGACCATGTTGCGGACGGTCAGGTCCTCGATCACGAGCGTTTGGTTTTCACGCACGAGCCGAGTGGTCAGTTTGTGGAGCGTGTCGCGGCGCCGGTCGGTGATCCGGGCGTGCACTCGGGCGACCTTGAGTCGGGCTTTGGCCCGGTTCGCCGAGCCCTTCTCCTTCTTCGCCATCGCACGCTGGGCGCGGGCCAGGGCGGCGCGGTCACGGCGCTCGTGACGCGGGTTGGTGATTTTCTCCCCGGTGGAGAGGGTGAGCAGCGAGTCGAGGCCGGCGTCGATGCCGACCGCACCCGAGGCGGGGGTCTGGTCGATCACGTCGTCGCAGAGCAGGGACACGAACCATCGGCCGGCCGGGTCCTGGCTGACGGTGACCGTGGACGGCGACGCGTTCTGCGGCAGCGGCCGGGACCACACGACGTCCAGCGGTGTGGTCATCTTGGCGAGGGTGAGCCGGCCGTCGCGCCAGCGGAATCCGCTGGTGGTGTATTCCGCCGACCGGCGCGACCTCTTCCTGCTCTTGAACGTCGGGTATGTGGCGCGTCTGGCGAAGAAGTTGGTGAACGCGGCCTGCAGGTGCCGCAGAGCCTGCTGCAACGGCACCGAGGACACGTCGTTGAGGAACGCCAGCTCCTCGGTCTTCTTCCACCCGGTCAGCAGGGCCGACGTGGTGTTGTAGTTGATGCGTTCCTGGCGCAGCGTCCACGCCTCGGTGCGGGCCGCGAGCGCCATGTTGTAGACCAGCCGGACACACCCGAACGTGCGGGCAAGCTCCGCCGCCTGCTCCTCGCTCGGGTAGAAACGGTACTTGAAAGCCCGTTTCACCGTCTTCGTGGCCACAACTCACAAGATAGCAAGCTAGTTGGTGACCCTTGCGGTGCCGCGCGGATAGACACGATCCGCCCTGGCGGCAGATCAGCCTTTCCTGTCCTGCTCCGCAAGAGTTCCGTCTCCTCACCGGACCGAAAGGCCGGAGTATCCACGGAAGGAAGCCGATGACGGGGAGCGTTCAGCGAGGCGGTGCGACGGGTGGCGGTTCCGCCACCCGTACGGGGGCGCGAGCGGGAGCGGGGTGCTGACATGGGAATGCCACTGCGACAGAGCATGCGGATCGGCCGGTACCTGGTCGGGCAGAAGATTCGTCGACGGGCGCACTTCCCGTTGCTGCTCGAACTCGAGCCGCTGTTCGCCTGCAACCTCGCCTGCGCCGGCTGCGGCAAGATCCAGCACCCGGCGGACGTGCTGAAACGCCGGATGCCGGTGGAACAGGCCGTCGCGGCGGTCGAGGAGTGCGGTGCGCCGATGGTCTCCATCGCCGGCGGTGAGCCGCTGATGCACCCGGACATCGACAAGATGGTCGACGAGCTGGTCAAGCGCCGCAAGTACGTCTTCCTCTGCACCAACGCGGCGTTGCTGCGCAAGAAGCTGGACAAGTTCACCCCGTCCCGCTACTTCTCGTTCGCCGTGCACATCGACGGTCTGAAGGAGCGGCACGACGCCTCGGTCTGCAAGGACGGCGTCTTCGACGAGGCGGTCGAGGCGGTCAAGGAGGCGAAGCGTCGGGGGTTCCGGGTCACCAGCAACACGACCTTCTTCTCCACCGACACCCCGCAGACGGTGATCGAGGTGCTCGACTACCTCAACAACGAACTCGCCGTCGACCAGATGATGCTCTCCCCGGCGTACGCCTACGACAAGGCGCCGGACCAGGAGCACTTCCTCGGGGTGACGGAGACCCGGGCGATGTTCCGCAAGGCGTTCGCCGACGGGCGTCGGAAGAAGTGGCGGCTGAACCACTCGCCGCTCTTCCTCGACTTCCTCGAGGGCAAGGTCGACTTCCCGTGCACCGCGTGGGCGATTCCCTCGTACTCGCTGTTCGGCTGGCAGCGGCCCTGCTATCTGCTGGGCGACGGCTACGTGAAGACGTACCGGGAGTTGATCGAGACCACCGACTGGTCGTCGTACGGCCGGGGCAGGGACTCGCGCTGCGCCAACTGCATGGCGCACTGCGGGTACGAGCCGACCGCGGTGCTGGCCACCATGTCCTCGCTGCGTGAGTCGATCCGGGCCATCCGCGCCAACTGAGCTGTCGGGGAAGGGCCTCTCGGCTGTCCGGGGCCCTTCAAGACAGTCCACCCGTAGCGGTCGGCGAGGCCCGCCCCGGCAGGTCAGCCGTAGCGTTCGGCGAGCCGGCGGTAGGTGCCGGGCAGGGTCGCCCGGACCATGATCGGTAGGTACATCCAGCGCGGCAGGCACACCTCGTGCCGGCCGGTGAACATCCCGGTCAGCAGGGCTGCGGCCGCCTGGTCCGGGGTGACCGGTCGGGGCCGCCGTCGCGGGTACGGACGCCCACGCCGGTCGAAGAACGGCGTGTCGACCACCGCCGGTACCAGTTCGGTGACCACGATGCCCCGACCCGTCGTCTCCTTGCGGAGGCTGTCGGCGAAGACACTCAGTCCGGCCTTCGTCCCCGCGTACACCGCTTCCTCGCGTACGCCGAGCCGGCCGGCGATGGAACCGACGAAACCGAGATGCCCGGCACCCCGGGACAGCATGCCGGGCAGGATGGCGCGGGAGAGCAGCATCGGGGCGGTCAGGTTGGCCGCGACCAGGGCCCGGATCTGACCGTCGGTCATCCCGGTCAGCGGACCGGCCCAGCCCTGACCGGCGTTGTTGACCAGGATGTCCACCCGTCCCGCGACGTCGAGCACCCGGTCGGCGAGGGCCGCGGTCAGTTCCGGGTCGGTGAGGTCGCACGGGATCGCCGTACCTGCGGCGGCGTCGGCGACGGCGGCGAGCCGGTCGGGGTCGCGGCCGGTGACGAAGACCCGCGCTCCGGCGGCGGCCAGCCGGGTCGCCGCCGCCGCGCCGATGCCGGAGGAAGCCCCGGTGACCAGGGCGACTGTGCCGTCGAGTCGACGTGCTCCCATACCGGTAGTGTGGCGCATCCGGTGCCGGTGAACCGGCCGCAGCGCCGAACCGTCCGGCGATCCCGGCGGCGGGATGGGGTCGTGCCACGGCGCCGTGTTCCGCCGGCGGGCCCGGCCAACCGGGTTCAGCCGGTCGTGGCGTCGAGGTCGTCCAGCACGCCGCGCAGGAAGTCCGGGGCCTTGGTCGGTGGATCGGCCTCGACGCAGAGCCGTTCCATCGCCGCGGCGTAGTAGTCCACGTCGTCGCGTTTGTCGAGGTAGAGCGCGCTGGTGAGTTGTTCCATGTAGACCACGTCCGGCAGTTCCTGGTCCGGGAACCGCAGCAGGCTGAACGCGCCGCCGGCGCCGGCGTGTCCGCCGGCCCGGAACGGGATGACCTGCACGGTGACGTTGGGCAGCCGGCTGGCCTCGATCAGGTACTCGACCTGTCCCCGCATCACGTCGAGGCCACCGATCGGCCGGCGCAGCGCCGCCTCGTCCACCACCACCCACAGGTGCGGCGCGTCGGGGCGGTGCAGGATCTTCTGCCGGTCCATCCGGAGGTTGACCCGGCGTTCGATCTCCTCCGTCGGGGACCCGTCGTGGGCGAGCAGGACGACGGCCCGGGCGTAGTCCCGGGTCTGCAGCAGACCCGGGACGTACTGGACCTCGTATGTCCGGATCAGGGTGGCGGCGGCCTCCAGGCCGAGGTACGACTGGAACCAGTGGGGCAGTACGTCTCCGTACCGGTGCCACCACCCGGGATTGTTGGCCTGCCGGGCCAGGGCGAGCAGCGCGGCGCGTTCGTCCTCGTCGGTCACCTGGTAGAGGGTCAGCAGGTCCGCGACGTCGCGCTCTTTGAATCCCACCCGGCCCAGCTCCATCCGGCTGATCTTGGATCCGGACGCCCTGATCTCCCAGCCCGCGTCGTCGCGGCTGACGCCGGTGGCCTCACGCAGCTTGCGCAGCTGGCTGCCGAGCAGGATGCGGAGCACGGTCGGCCCGCCGGCGGCGCCGCCCTCGAGGGCCGACCCGGTGGAAAGGGCCGTTTCGCCGTCGGACGCCGCCTCTCCGCCGTGGGCCGATCCACGTCCGGACCGTGCAATCGTCACGTGCCGCCTCCGCATGCTCGACGCAGCCCGCCGAGGCTGGGCCAAGTCCGTCGGTAAGCATGCCATGGCCGGAGGGTGAGGAGGAAAGACCCCGGGGCTGATTTCCACCCGTCCGATCGGTCGGCCGGAGGCGGTGGTCGAACCGACCGGGAAGGATCGGGTCCGGGTTGCCGGTGTGGCGCCGCTCCGCGTCGGCGTTCGCCGGTCGGGACGTGCCGCCGTGGACGGCGGTGTGCCTGCTACGGGATCAGGTGGTCGAAGTCGCCGTCCCGGGCGCCGAGGATGAAGGCCACGATCTCGTCCGTGGTGTAGATCAGTGCGGGCCCGTCGGGGTCCCGCGAGTTCCGGATCGCCACGCCGGCACCGCCGGGCAGCTGGGCCATCTCGACACAGTTGCCGCTCGGATTGCTCCGGCGGCTCTTCTGCCAGGTCACGGTCGGCAGCTCGTGGGTGGACATGCCGTTGTAGGTGTTCATCGCCAGTCTTTCTGGAGGATCCCGGAAGGGCGGTGGGGAAGGCGTCGCGAAGCCTGGTGTGGTGCCGATTCCTCCCCGTGACGCGTCCTGAGTCATGACGGTGAACCGTCGACAGTCGCGCGTGCATGACCATCTGCACGTGCATCCGCTCTTGCGTCTGCACCTGACAGCGAGCATGATAGCGCCTGTACGGGTGTGTCCGTTTGTTCACTTTTGGTGACGGGGGCGGGGGACCATTGCTGGCGAGTCGGGGAAGTCGGAACGGGGTCGTCGATTCCCACCTGCGCTGCGGCCTGCGGCGATGGGCGTCAGCGCACCGCAACGGTCCGGTTTCCGCGCGTGCCGGGAGGGGCGAACTTCGATCACTGATAGTGATCAACGACCGGGTGTCGGTGGCCACCGGACACGGGTTCGGCGGTCCGTACGACGCGTCGCCGAGCCGGACCGTGTGAGGGGAACGGCCACTGTGGACCCGCTCACCCTCGCGGCCGGCGCCGCCGCGGTCGCCGGATTCGGCGCCGCCTGGGGCATGCGCAGCCGGGTCCGCACCGTGCAGGCCGAGGTGGCACGGCTCCGTGAGGAACTGCAGGCGGAGCGGCACGCCGCGACCCACGACCCACTCACCGGACTGCCCAACCGGCGAGCGTTCTATCAGCTCGGTGGCGCGCTGATGGCCGACCCCCGGCGACCTCCGCTGGTCGCGGTGCTGCTCGACGTCGACGACTTCAAACAGATCAACGACCGGTTCGGACACGCCGTCGGTGACCAGGTACTGATCGCCGTGGCCTGGCGGTTCGCGGCGTACGCCGGCAACACCACGGCGTACCCGGGGAACGGCACGGGTCACCCGGGGCGGGCCACGGCCCATGCCGGGCGCGGCGCGGCCTGCGTCGGCTCCGGCGCGGGCCAGGTGGGAAACGGTCCGGCGTACGTCGGCAGGAGCCTGGTGGCCCGGCTCGGCGGCGACGAGTTCGCGGGTCTGCTGGTCGGTGTGCAGGGTGACGGACGCTGGCTGGGTCAGACGGCGCGACGACTCGCCGAGCTCGTCTCCGCGCCGATCCAGCTGGCGGAGCGGGATCTCCGGGTGACCGCGTCGATCGGGGTGGCGCCGGTGCACGGTCGCGCGCAGCTCGCCGACGTGCTCGATCTGGCCGACGCCGCGATGTACCGGGTGAAGACCGAACGGGCCCGGATCGCCGGCGGCAGGCGGGGCCCGCGTCCCGTCGCCCCGCCGGCGCCCGGGCACGACCCGGCCATGATCCGGACCGGTCTCCCGGACCGCCCGGAGGACCGAATGCCGGACCTGCCCGGTCCACACCGGGAACTGATCGAGACGACACCGGCCGCCGAATCAGGAGGACAGTGAGATGCCAGTCCCCACCGTGGATCCGCACCGACGCGATCCCGCCGAGATCGATCCCACCGCCAGCTACCGACCCACCGACCCGGTCTGGGTCTACCGGGCGGGCACCTGGCGGGCCGGAGTGGTCGAGGCCGCGTCGGCGCTCGCCGCCACGGTCACCTACCGTCCGAACAGCGCCCGGGGCACCGGTGTCGACACCCTGACCGCGCAGTACATGATCCGCCGGGCCGACCCGGATCCGCTGCTCGACGCCGGGCCGAACCTCAGGATCCCCGCCCGGCGCTGAGCGGGCGGCAGCGGTTCCATCGGCGCCGGGAGCTCCATCGGCCGCGGGTCGGCGTGGCTACGGAGGTTGTCACCGGCGTTGCCGCCCAAGGTACGCGCCGAGTCCGGCCACCAGTCCGGTCCCGAGCGCGGAGCCGACGGCGACCAGGACGGCGCCGACCGGCCACAGCCCGTCGGAGTTCCGGGCGGTGACGGCGCTGACGACGAACGACGCGGTCAGGGCGGCCGGCACCACCAGGGTGGCCAGCCAGGGGTGGCCACGCCGGCCGGCCTCGAAGGTGAGTACGGCGAGGACCACGCCGAGGCCGAGAAGCTGCCACGCCTGGTACGGGCCGGTCTCGGCCCCGGTCGCCGGGTCGACGTCGCGTTCCCGGTCCCAGCCGAGGAGCGCCCAGTAGGCGGCGAGGGTGACACCGCCCAGGAGGACAGTCCAGAGTGGTAGGGAGCCCGGGCTCCGAGGTTCGGTCATGCTGTCGACCCTCCCGCGATCGGACCTGTCGGGCACGAGTATCCCTACTCACCTCCGGTACCGCAGGTCCGGACCGGCGGGAGATCCCTCCGGCCGTACCCCTCGCCCGACAATACGAATGCCGCTAATCGGAATAATCCGCGTTTTGTGACTTACCCGGTGTTACCGTGCCAATCAGCGGCGCTGTCTGCACCACATCGAAGCCGGGGGAGTCGGACATGCCTAGCCACGAGGTCGCCCGGGACGGCGATTCCCGGACGGTGACCGACGGGAGGCGGCCCGACGAAGCCGTCCACGTCTCCCTGTCGGAACTGGTCAGATACCGGGCGGCGGTGGCGGACCTGCTCCTGGAGGTGGCGACCCACCCCGGACGTGACGATCTGCCCAAGCTGGAGACCGTGCTGACCGAGCGGCTGGCCGGCCCGGAGATCAGCGCGGTGCTCCGCCGCCTGCCGGGTGGCGCCCTCGACGCCGAGGCGCGACTTCGACTCGAGGTCCGCGACTACCGACCGAACAACCGAGGGCCGGCCCGCGACCTGACCGCGCTGATCCGGATCTACCTGCTCAGCCGGATCGACGTGATGTGGTGGGGGCACCTGCCCGGATACCGGACGGACGTGGAGTTGCGCGACTCGCCGGAGTTGATCGACCTCGAGTCGTTGCGGCGGGGCGGTCTGCTCCGGTTCCGGTACCGCAGGCAGAGCGACCATCCGCTGATCCGGACGACCCGTGCGGTGGAGCGTCGGATCTGGCCGCACCGCCGACCGCCGGGTGCCGGCCTCCGGTCCACCTGCACCCGACCGGAGGCGGTGGCGCTGCTGAACCAGCTCGCGGTCGACCTGGCCGGGCGACGTACCGGCCCCACCCCGCCGCTGTGGGTGACCAGCCTGGCCCGCAGCCTCGAACACCAGCACCGGCTCCGGGCGCTGGGGTACGCCGCGATGCTGCCCAGCGGTCACTGCCTGGGGTACGCGATGGACGTGGAGATGGCCTGGTTCCGCCGGTTCGACGCGCACGGCGTACTCGCCGCCCTGCTGCGCGAACGCCAGGGCTGGGGGGACGTCAACGTGATCGACGAGGGGCAGTCCTGGCACATCTGCGTCAGCCCGCGCGCGGCCATCCGGTTGCGCCGTGACTTCCTGACCGCACTCGGGGGTTGATCGACATGTCCGGCATCGCGATTGTCCTCGGCCCCGGCGCCGACCGGGCCGGTTTCCACCGCATGCTGGCGAGCCTGGCGCCGCGCGGCGACCTCGCGGAGACCCGGCTCCAGCCCGACCTGTTGGCCGGCGTGCAGCGGCTGCGGATCGTCGACCGGGAACGCGCCCGACAACCGTGGTGCTCGGCCGACGGTCGTTGGCTGCTTTGCTACAACGGCGAGGTCTACAACCACCGGGACCTCGCCGTCGAGTTGACCCGACTCGGCCACCGGCTGCGTACCGAGAGCGACACCGAGGTGGTGCTGGAGGCCTTTCTGGCGTGGGGTCCGGCCGCGATCGGGCGGCTGCGTGGCGACTTCGCCCTGGTCGTCGCGGACACCGTCACCGGGCGGGTCTACCTGGCCCGGGACCCGCTCGGGGTCAAACCGCTCTACTGGTCGCGCCACCTGCGCCGGCTGCACCTGGCCTCGGAGGTCAAGGCGCTGGTACCGCTCGGCGCGACGATCCACGAGGTGCCACCGGGACACCACGGCTGGGCCGACGCCGAGCGTGGTCCGGACCTGGTGCCGTACGTGGATCTCGGCATGTTCGGGGCCGGTCGACCGGCGATCACCGACGCCGTCGAGGCGGCCCGACTGCTCCGTGCCGCGCTGCGGGACAGCGTCCAGGCCCGGGTCGCGACCGACCTCACCGTGGGCGTGAACCTGTCGGGCGGTCTGGACAGCGCGCTCACCCTGCTGCTCGCCCGCCAGCTGCATCCCGACTGCGTGGCGTTCACCGTCGGTGCCCCGGACAGCGAGGACCTGAGGTACGCCCGTCGGCTCGCCGCCGAGCTGGGGGTGCACCATGAGGTGATCGAGGTACGGCCCCGCGACATCGGTCGCGACGAGGTCCGGGAGGCGATCCGGATCTCCGAACTGACCGGGTACGGGGACATCATCAACGCCGTCGTCTCCGTGCCGCTGTTCCGTCGGATTCGCGACCTCGGGGTCCGGGTGGTCCTCACCGGCGACGGCGCCGCCCAACTCCTCGGCGGCTATCCGACCTACCACCAGGTCAACCCGGAGGCGGCCGGGCGGCTTTTCCGGCACCGGATCGGGAACCTCGGTCGGACCGAGCTGCAGCGGGTCGACCGGGTCGGCCTCGCACACGGGGTGGAGGCGCGGCTGCCGTTCCTCGACCCGGCCGTGCTCGACGTCGCGGCCCGGCTGTCGAGAGAGCTGAAGATCCGGCACGGCCAGGAGAAGTGGATCCTCCGGTACGCCTTCGCCGATCTGTTGCCGGACTATCTGCGCGACCGGCCGGGAAGGCCGATGTCGTACGCCTCGGGACTGCACGAGCGAATCCGCCTCCACCGACCGTCCTTCGCCCGGCACTACCGCTCGTTCGGATACGACCTGTGGGCGCCGATGCGCCGGGACTTCGACACGGTGCTCGTCCGGTGCGGTCACGACCTGGACCGGGCGTTGGCGGAGGACCGGGTCGGCCCGCACTATTCGATGTTCGAACGTGCCCGGGATCTTGCCGACGCCGCGCGGTGGAACGTCGCGCCGGTCGTCCGCCGACTGACCGGTTCGGCCGGCCGGGGCTGAGCGGTTCCGTCGTCCTTCCCGCGAGCCGCGACCAGGCTCACCACATGCGGCGTGATAGACACGGCGTTACGCTTTCGTACCTGTCCGCCTCATCGAAGGGTCTCTCTCGACATGGCAGCGGTGTCAGCAGCGCGGCGTCTGGCGGCGCGGTTCGGGCGGGCCGGTGGTCCGGTCGCCCGGATGCTGGCCCGGCTCGTCATGCTGGCCGGCTGCGCGGTGGTCGGTTTCCTCGCCTTGGCCATGCTGGACGGGTCCGCGTCCGCCGACGACCGTTCCCACCGGGACGGTCGGAACGGACTGCTCGACCGGGTGGTCGACGCGGAGCCCCGGCTCACCCGCCGGCTGTCGGACCAGCTACCGCCGCCGACCGTGGACCGCAGACCTCCGGTACGCGTCCCGGACCGTGCCCGTGTCCCGGGGCCGGGGCCGACCCTCGACCGCAGGTCGCCGGTACGGACACCGGAGCGGAAGCCGTCGGCACCGGCACCCGATCGGACCCCCTCCGTACCGACACCCGATCGGACCCTCTCCGTACCGGCGCCCGACCGGGTGCCGGCGGTACGGACAACCGACCGGGCACCGGCCGGACGACTTCCGGTGCGGGACGTGCCGGTAAGAGTCCCGGATGGGGATCTGACCAGCTTACTGCTGGACACCGGCGCCACCCTGGTGTTCGCCGTCCGGTCCGTGGACGACGTCGTGGCCGCGCCGGCGAGCGCCGTACCACCGCTGCCGGCGGCGGTGCCGAGGCTGCTGACGGCGGTGCCGAGGCTGCTGACGGTGGTGCCGACCGCGGCGACGGTGGTGGATCCCGTGGTTTCCGGTGCGACCGGCGTGGTCGGCAGGCTGCTGCCCGGCCTACCGACGACGGCTGCCGGCCCCGGACTGCGTCGCCACGACGTGATGCTGCTCCAGCGGGCCGGTCCTGTCGGTCCCGAGAGCCCATGCCCTGACGCGGTGGTGCCGCTCGGACCGGCGGCCGGGACCGGACCGGACCCGGCGCCGCCGGCTGGGCCGACCTGGCGGCTCGCGGCCGAGGCGGACGTTCCGGGCCCGGCCGCCACGCCCCGTCGTCCGGCCGGGGACCCCGCACCCGTCACCCCCGTTCCGCCACGCCGGCCGGACGGTGTCGGCCCCAGCGGTCAGCGGGTCGGTCAGGCGGGCGGCGGGGCCGGTCAGGCGGTGACGCTGCCGGCGGGGGCCGGCTGTTGTACCCCGCCTCGCGCGGATCCGACACCCCCGCACATCGACGCGTACGGCGCCGGTCGCTGGCCCGCCGTACCCGCGCTGCCCGGCTGACCCGGCCGCTGACCGCCCTCGGCGTCCGGGGCTGTCATCCCTCCGTCGAGTCCTTCCGGTGACCCGGAGGGTGTACGGAGTTCTTCCACCGATCGCACGGCGTCGGCCGTCGGCGCATCCGACGGCCCGGTCGACGGTGGCGCGTTCGTCGAGCTCGTGATCAGTACCACCCGGACGCACCGGGTGGATACCGAGGTTGTCGCAAGGCTTGGGTACCCAGATCGGAGTGACCTCATGATCCGCGTGGTGATCGTGGAGGAAATGGGTCTGTTGCGGGGCGCGTTACGCGCGATGTTGTCGAGTGAGGAGGACCTGGAGGTGGTGGCGGACCTCCACGAGTCGGGTGACCTGGTGGCACTGGCCCGTACGCGCCGACCGGACGTGGTCGTGGCCGACCTGGACCTGCCGGGGGTCGACATGCTGGCGGTGCTGGCGCGGCTCGCCGTGGAGGCGCCGGACAGTGCGGTGCTGACGTTGAGCGCCCAACTGACCTCGGAGGTGTTGCAGCGGGCGCTGCGGGCGGGCGCGCGGGGAGTCGTCGACAAGAACGTGCCCCCGGGCGAGCTGACCCGGCTGGTCCGCGCTGTCGCGGCCGGTGAGCGGGTGGTCGACCCCGGCGCCGCGGTGGCCGCGCTGATGCCCGTCGAGGGTCCGTTGACCGAGCGGGAACTCGAGGTGTTGCGGATCGTCGCGGAAGGACTGCCGTTGAAGGAGATCGCCCGTCGGTTGTTCCTCGCTCACGGCACGGTACGGAACCACCTGTCGGTGATCATGCGTAAGACGGGGACGCGGAACCGCCTGGAGGCGGTCCGACAGGCGCAGCGCGCCGGCTGGCTCTGACCGCCGACGCCACGCTGTCGGGTGCCGCCGACCGGGCCGGTCCGGGCCGGATCGACGGCGCGCGGCTGCTCCAACAGGCGCGTCCCAGGTACTCGTGTTTGAATGTTTACGCGTAGTGATCTCGTGATGACAAGTGGCAGGGGTGAACGTGATTCGGACGCTGCTCGCGTTGAACGGCGCTCTCATCCGTGGCGCGCTGGCCTTCGTACTGACCACTCAGGAGGACATCGAAGTCGTCGCCGAGGTGGAGCGGGCCGAGGACATCGCCCCGGCACTGCGGGCGCAGCGTCCCGACGTGGCGGTCGCGGACGTCAAACTCTTCGGCGCCGGTGTGCTCTCCGGACGGAACGTGGCCGCCGAGCCGCCACCGGTGCTGGTGCTCGTCGATCCGCGCCGGCCCCGGATGCTCGGGGAGGCGCTGCGGGCGCAGTGTCAGCGGCTCGGTTTCCTCGGCAGCGACGTCGCACCGCAACGACTTGTCGACGCGGTACGGCAGCTCGCGAACGGCGGCTCCGTCGTCGACGCCGACCTGGTCGTGGCGGCGTTGAACCGGGACAACCCGCTGACGCCACGCGAACTGGAGGTACTGGAGATCGCCGCCGAGGGGTGGCCGGTTCGGGAGATCGCCAGCAAACTCTCCCTGTCGCCGGGAACCGTCCGCAACCATCTCTGCAGGATCGGGGGCAAGACCGGGGCCCGGACCCGGATCGAGGCGGTCCGGATCGCCCGGGAGCGGGGCTGGGTCTGATCCGTGCCGGGAGCGGGCCCGCCCGACCTGCCTACAGCACCGGTACGCCGGTCCGGTCGGCGAACCAGCGGGCCTGTTCCCGGTCGTTGACCAGCGGCTCGCCCTTCAGGTTGAGACTGGTGTTGAGCAGCATCGGGCAGCCGGTGCGCCGCTCGAACTCCCCGAGCAGGTCGTACAGGCCGGGGTGCTGATCGCGGGTCACCGTCTGGACCCGGCTCGTACCGTCGACGTGCACGATGCCGGGAAACGCCCGCGGGTCGCGGCACCGGGCGGTGAACTGCATGTACGGCGACGACCGCACCGGCATGTCGAAGTAGCGGTCGGCGAGTTCCTGCCGGATCACCGGTGCGAACGGCCGGAAGGGTTCCCGTCCCTTCACCCGGTTGACCCGGTCCCGGCTGTCCCCGGGGCGCGGGTCGGCCAGCAGTGACCGGTTGCCCAGCGCGCGGGGGCCGAACTCGGCCCGGCCGCGGGCCACCCCGACCGGCCCGCCGGCGTCCAGTGCCGTGGCCAGTTCCGCGACCGGGTAGTCCCCGGGGATCAGGGTGCCGAGGTACGGCCCGGACCAGCGGAGCTGGCGGCCGAGGAGCGCGGCGGCCGCGCCGAGACTGGAACCGGCGTCACCGGGGTTCGGCATCAGGGTCACCCGGTCGAAGCCGGAGTGCCGGGCCAGCACCTCGTTGACGACGCAGTTGAGCCCCAGCCCGCCCATCACGGTCAGCGTGTCGCCCGGCACCCGGTTCCGCAGCCAGCGGGCCGCCGTGAGCAGGACCTCCTCCGTCACCACCTGGATGCTCGCGGCCAGGTCCGCCGGGTCGGCGGAGGGCTGCCAGTCTCCGATGCCCCGGTGCACGTTGCGACGCAGCCGGAAGGTGGGCGGGGTCAGCGCGATCAGTTCCTCCTTGATCCGGTCGACGTGACGGGGCCGACCGAGCGCGGCCAGGCCCATCACGATGAACTCCTCCTCGTTCGGGGTGAAACCGCAGCGCCGGGTGAAGGCGCTGTAGAGCAGGCCGAGACTGTGCGGGTAGCGGCAGCGGGCGTACACCTGGTGACGGCCGTCGCGGAACTCGCCGAGGGTCAGCGTCTCGAACTCGCCGATCGCGTCGGCGGTGAGTACGGCGGTCCGCGCCGTCCCGCTGGTGAAGTGACCGGCGGCGGCGTGCGCGTGATGGTGTCCGACGTGGTGGACCGGCACGCCGCGCAGTTCGGGCAGGCCGAGTCGGGCCAGGTAGCGCCGGGGCAGGTCGGTGCGGGACACCGCGTGGCGGAGCTGCCCGGCCCGGAGGTGTCGGAGCTTTTTGCGCAGCGGACGTTCGTACCAGGCGACCACGTCCGGACGTCCCCAGGAGAGGGCCTCGGCGAGCAGGCCGGGGGCGAGCTCCGGGTCGTTCTTGCGGCGAGAGTAGCGTTCGGCGTGCCCGGCGAAGAGGATCTCGTCGTCCCGGACGACGCAGGCCGCGGCGTCGTGGGAGAGGGCGCTGAGCCCGAGCACCTGGGTCAGTCTGCTCACCACCGATACCCGGCGACAATTATCGAAGAGAGTCTATCTGCTCCGGGTCGGCCCGGGAACCGTCGATTCGAGCCGTCGACTCCGTTGCCGGTCCCGAGTGCGGTGGCGCCGCGTCCGTCGGCCCCGCCGGAGCGCCCCGCCAGTGACCGACCAACTCCCGGTAGGTCGCCGAGCCGGCGAGCAGTTCGTCGTGCCGTCCCGACCTCGGACGGCCGCCGTCCAGCACCAGGATCCGTCGGGCCCGCAGCGCGGAGCTGATCCGGTGCGCGACCACCACCAGCGCACCGGGCCGGGCCGCGAAGGCGAGCTCCACTCTCGCCTCGGCGGCCGGATCCAGGTGGCAGGTCGCCTCGTCGAGAATCACCAGGGGGGCGGGGGAGAGGTAGGCGCGGGCCGCCGCGACCAACTGCCGCTCACCGGCCGACAGCGTGCCGGGGTCGAGCGTCGCGGCCAGGCCGCCGACCCGGTGCACCAACGGCCCCAACCCCAGCCGGTCCACCACGGCCGACAGGTCGGCGTCCGGTGCGTCCGGACACAGGTAGCGGAGGTTGTCCCGCAGGGTGCCGGTGAAGACGTACGCCTCCTGCGGGATGAGCACCCGACGTGCGGCCAGGCCGGCCGGACCGCTGCCGTCGACCGGTGACCCGCCCAGCCGGACCGTGCCGTGTTGCGGCCGGAGCAGCCCGGCGAGCACCGCGGCGAGGGTGGACTTCCCGGCGCCGCTCGGCCCCACCACAACCAGGTGGTCCCCGTCGGACAGGGTCAGGTCGAGGTCGTCGAGCACCGGCCGGGCGTGCGTGCCGTACCGGAAACCGACCCCGACGAGTTCGGCGTGCGGCGTCGGACCTGTCCCCGGCGATCCGATCGGTGCCACCGCCGGTGGCGCGTCGTCGGCCTCCCCCGCCAGGCCGGGGGACGTCGGCGGGCCCGGTCGTGCCGTCGCGGCGAGGATCCGGTCCAGGGTCACCGCATACCGCAGTCCGCCTCCGGCGATCCCCTGGACCAGCGCGTGCAGCGCCGGTTGCAGGCCGGTCGCGACGTACACCAGGGCGCCGAGCACGGCGCCGGCGGTGAGTCCGGACCGGACCAGCCACGGCGCGGCGAGCAGCAGGACCGCCAGCGGTAGCCAACCACCGACGGCCAGGCTCAGGCTGCGCAGCGCGGCCATCCTGGCCAGCGCCCGCTCGGCCGCCTCCTGCCGGTCCACCTGCCGGCCCACCCGCTCGGCGACAACCTCCTGCCCGCCGCAGGCGGTCACGTCCCGGTGGCCGGTCAACGCGGCGCCGGCCTCGGTGCCGAGCAGTTCGTCCGCCCGGACGTACGCCCGCTGCCGACCGATCATCGCGGGCAGGGTGGCGGCGAACAGCAGCAGACCGACGGCCAGCGGCACGGCGACCACCGCCGCGACGAGCGGGGTCAGCGAGAGCAGCCCGAGCAGCGCCGCACCGGCGGTGAAGAGGAAACCCCGGACCACCATGACCAGACCGGCGAAGGTGTCCCGGACGATCTCCACCTGGTGGGTCAACCGGGCCACCGCGGCGGTGTCCGGGCGGGCCCCGGCGCTGGTCGAGTGGTACAGCGCACCACTGACCACCCGGTGCGCCAGGTCGTCGCGGACCGGTTCGACGATGTCACCGAGGCAGGCGTACGCCCGGAGGGTGCCGACCGCGCCGACCCCGATCGCGGCGGCGAGCAGCGCGAGCCAGGCCAGTCCGACGCCGGGCCGACCCGCCAGGAAACCGTGGTCCACGGCGCGGGCGGTCAGTTGACCGGCGAGCAGCGCCGGCAGCGCCTCGGCGGCCGACCACGCCGCGAGCCGGCCGAGCGGGCGGCGTCGACGGCGCAACGCCCCGGTGGTGAACCGGAGAACTCCACTCACCGGATCACCTCCACCGTCCCACCCGTTGTCCCGGACGCCGCCGGCTCCGGGCGGTCCGCTGACAGTTGCGTGGTCGGCCGGTCAGATGCCGGCTCCGGGCCGGGGCGCTCCGGCGCCGGGCCGGGCTGGAAGACGGCCCGGTAGGCCGGGTCCTGCCACAGCTCCCGGTGCCGACCGACGCCGCGCAACCGTCCACCGTCGAGCCAGGCCACCAGGTCGGCGGCGGCGGCGGTGGCCGCCCGGTGGGTCACCACCAGCCGGGTACGACGATCCCGCTGCGCCGTGACGGCCCGGGTTATCCGGTGCTCGGTGGCGGTGTCCAGACTCGACGTCGCGTCGTCCAGGATGAGCAGCCGGTCGGCGAGCAGAGCACGGGCCAGACCCAGCCGTTGCGCCTCACCGCCGGACATCGGCGTGTCGACGAGCCGGGTGGCGTACCCGTCGGGCAGTCGCTCGACGAAGTCGTGGATGGCGGCGGCCCGGGCCACGCCGGTGAGCCGTGCCGTCGGCGCCGGGGGCCGCGGTCCGGCCGGGTGTCCGTGCTCGGGTCCGTCCGGGTGTCGGTCCCCGGGGCCGGCCGCGCCGAGGAGGATGACGTCGGCGACGGTGTCACCGATCAGGACCGGACGTTCGAAGCCGTACCCGACGGCGCGGCGGAGTACCCGGCGGCGCAGCCGACGCAGCGGCACCCCGTCGAGCAGCACCTCGCCGGCGTCCGGGTCACGTAGCCGTCCGGCGACCGCGGCCAGGGTGGACTTGCCCGCGCCGGAGGGACCCACCACGGCCACCGTGGCACCGGGCGGCACCCGGAGGTCGACGGCGTCCAGCACCGGTCGGCCGTCGTCCGTACAAACCGTCACACCGTTCAACAGCAACGCGCCGGGCCCGGGCGGCAGGGTCGCGGTACCGTACGCCAGCACCGGTTCGGTGAGCACCGTCGCGACCCGGTGCGCGCCCGCCCTGGTGCGGATCAGCCGGTTCAGCGTGGCGACCACCGCGCCGAGCCCGGCACCGAGCGCGGCGTACTGCAGCGCCGCGAAGAGCTGTCCCGGGGTGAGTCGGCCCTGCGCCACCGACCAGCCGCCGACCGCGACGACCGCGAGCTGCAGCAGCGGTGCGATCGCCGCCGTCCGGGCGGAGGCCCGGGCCAGCGCCGCCCAGGTACGGGTGCCGTGCCGGCCCAGTTCGGGCAGCGGTGTCAGGATCCGGTCGATCTCGACGTCGACGGCGCCGGCGGCGGCGATGGTACGGGCGCCGTGCAACGCCTCCGACAGTCGTCCGGCGATCCGCCCCTGCGTCCCGAGATAACCGGCCGCCGCGGCGGACGCGTCGGTGAGGAAGGTCCGCAGCCCGAGGGCGAGCACCAGCAGCCCGGCGACAAACGTCGCGGCGAGACGCCAGTCGAGCAGGGCGAGCGCGATGACGCTGCCCAGCGAGGGGAGTGCGGCGGTGAGGCCGAGGACGACGGTGGCCCCGACCTGGCCGGCATCGGCGGCCTGCCCGACGAGCCGTCCGATCAGGTCGCCGACCGGGTGCCGGGCGGCGGCGCGCGGGTCGAGGGCGAGCAGGTGTCGGAGGAGGTGGTGGCGCAGTCGGGCGGTGGCCCGGGCGGTGCCCGTACCGGCGGCCAGGTTGCTCAGCGTGTCGGTGGCGACGAGCACCACCACCAGGCCGCAGGCGACCAGCGGCCATGAGGGGTCGGTCTCGCCGAGCGCGGCGTCCACGGCCAATCCGAGCGCCGCGGGGAGTAGCAGTTCGGCCCCCGCACCGAGGAGCGCGACGATCGCGAGGATGCCGGTCCAGCCGCCCCCGTACCGGATCGCCCGGCGGAGCAGCCGGTCGCCGTCGTTGGGCATCGCATCACGCTCCCGGTCACAGGGGGTTGCCCTGGGTGGGCACGTTCACCCACCCAGGGCCCCGGACGCACACTGCTCAGTTGCAGGTCGTCACGGACAGCGAGCTGTCGCCGCAGAGCAGCAGGCTCGCGCGGCTGCCGCCGCCACCGCCGCCACCGGTGCGGTCGGTCAGCTCCATGCCCTGAAGGTCGAGAAGCGCCATGGTGTACACCTCCCCTCGAGGTATCGGTTTCATCGTGCCCCCCGCTCGCGCGGGGGGAGCTGGGTCGCGCCGGTGAGCGGCGCGAGGAACGGCAGCGTCGTCGAACGGCCGCCCCGGGCCGCCCCGGTGGCGAGCAGGACGCCCGCCGTGCCGGTGGCGAGGTCCATCGACAGCCGCAGCAGCTGCTCGCCGGGGAAGGCCAGGAACCCCCGGTACGGCATCGCGTGCCAGGCCAACCGGGACACCTGGCGGTGCAGCTCGGCCCGGTCGGCGGCCGTGGTGCGATCGGTGTCGGCACCTGTCGTGCCGGTCCCGCGGGTGTTGCCCGATGGGGTGCCGGCCAGGGTGTCCGCCCCGGTTCCGGGGTCCGCACCGTCGACCCGGGCGGCCAGGTAGGCGATGATGCCGGCCCGTCCGGCGAACAGGCCGGACTGGGCGTAGAAGGGCGCCCGGGCCGCCTGCCGGATGGCGTCGGCCGAGGCCACCAGGTCGGGTTCCGGGCGGTGCCGCAGGTACTGGTCGAGGACGATGCCGATGCCGACACTGCCGTGGGCCAGGTACGGCATCGTCCGCCAGCCCTCGTTGACCTCCAGCGCGCCGTCCGGGCGCAGTACGCACCGGCGCAGGTCGTGCCGGAGCGCGGCACCGGCCCGGTCGAGCAGCGTACGGTCACCGGTCAGCTCGTACAGTCGGACGAACATCAGGGCGGGGCCGCTGCGTCCCCGGGTCAGGCCGGCGCACGGGTGCTGCCCACCGCTGATCTCCGGCCCGGTCACCGGGCCGACGCTGTCCGGGTCGTCACCGTCCGGTCCGGCCGGTGACACCGGCTCGCCCAGCCGTTCGGCGACCAGTTCGGCGGCGCGCCACGCGGCGTCCCGCAGCCCCGGTTCACCGGTGCGTCCGGCGAACTCGGCGAGGTTGAGCGCGATGCCGGACAGTCCGCTGACCAGGTCCGGCCCGAGTTCCTGCCAGGGTTCCCGCAGGCAGATCTCGAGTACGTCGAGGGCCTCCTGTCGCCGGCCGAGACCGTCCAGGGCGTACGCGACCCCGTGCAGTCCGTCCCAGAACCCGCAGCGGGTGCCGGAGGTCGGGTTGAGGGCCCGGGTCACCAGCCAGTCCACGTGTCGTTCGTCGGGCTGCCCCGCCCCGGTGACCCGCAACGCGTGCAGTACGCCCGCGGCGCCGTACCCGAGGTTGAGTCCGCCGGTGCGGAACTGGTCGATGTCGCCGGGGAAGAGCCGGTCGTCGCGGTCGGGCGTGGCACTGGCCAGGATCGCCCCGGCGATCCGGTTCCGCAGCTCGGGCCAGCTCTCCTCGCCGGCGCCGAACGGTTCCGCGCCGGGCACCGGCCGGGCGACCGGCCCGCGGGAGACCGCCGAGCTGGAGACCGCGGCGCCGCTGATCTCCTCGACCGCCCGGTCCAGGAAGTCGCGCGGGACGGGGAAGTGCGCCGAGATGATGTCGGCGAAGTGGGCGGCCTTGGTCGGGGCGAGCCGGACCAGCGGGGTCAGCGGCAGGAACAGCGCGAGCCGCAGGCAGGCGAGGGCGTACCGGTCCACGGCGGACCCGGTCCGGTCGCGGGGAGCGGCGAAGCCCTGGTTTCGCAGGGCGGGTCGGGTCGCCTCGCCGACCGGCGCGGCGACCTCGAAGTCGACCAGGGTCACCCGGTCGTCCGGCCCCACCATGATGTTGAACAGGTGCAGGTCGCCGTAGACGACGTCGTGCGCGGTGATCGCGTCGACGATCCGTTCGACCTGTTCGTGGATCCGTATCGCCCAGTCGGTGTAATCGGCGAGTTGCCGGTCCGTGGCGTCGGGGTCCACCAGCGGGTACCGCTCGACCAGCAGCTTGTTCAGCGCGCGGCCGTCGATGTACTCGAGGGCGAGGAAGTGGTGGTCGCCGAGGGTGAACTGGTCGTGCACCCGGGCCACCTGGGGTACGTCGGCGAGTCGGCGCAGCATCTCCGCCTCGCGGTGCAGCCGGGTCACCGCGTCCCTGCCGTCGGCGTCCAGGCCGGCGTGCGGGCGGGCCTCCTTGAGCACGACCTGGGTGTCGGTCCGCAGGTCGCGGCCGACGTAGAGGCCGCCGCCGTTCGAGAAGTGGATGACCCGTTCGATCCGGTACGGCAGGTCGGTGGTGGAGACGGCACCGCGGGCGGCGACGTGCGGCTCGAGGAAGGCGGGCGGCTCCACCCAGTCGGGTACGTGGAACACCGGGTCGCGACGGTCCGGCACCAGTGTGCCGGTGTTGTCCTCGATCGCCGGTACCACCTGACCGTCGTCGGAGAGGCAGTAGCGCGCCGCGAAGCCACCGTAGCGGACGTAGACCGGGCCGGCGCCGTAGCGCAGGTCGCTGAGGATGTACGGGCCGACCTCGCCGTCGAGTCGCTCGGCGAGTTCCTTGCAGGCCAGCTCGAGTTCGGCCTCGTCCCGGGGGTAGACGGTGACGAACTTGCCACTGGAGCCGCGACGGGCGTACTTCGAGTTGCGCAGCAGCAGCATCCGGGGGCCGCGGAGGAACTTGAACGAGAGGCCGCGAGGTACGCAGTAGTCCCAGACGCTCTCCAGCACCCGCTCGGCGTTGGCCAGACCGGCCGAGACGTGGATCTTCCAGCCCTGCTGCGGCAGCGATCCGTCCTCGGGTCCGTAGATGAACCAGTCGTCGCTCGGCTCGCGGCGCCAGCCCGTCGGTACGGGCCGGTCGGCCACGGCGAAATCGTCGGTGACGGCGGTGGTGGTGCTGAGGGAGTCGTAGAACAGCGGGTCGACCGCGCAGTAGGCGTCGTATCGTTCGTCCATTGTCCCGGCTCCTCGGTTGCTACCTGGGGACCTCTGTTTCATCGACGCATCCGAGTCTCCTTGGCGGCTCCGAGTTGTTACTAGTGTGTTAAGTCATCCTCCGGCGTGCGTCCCGCACGGGTACTTATGACAAATGTCAGGGCGAGCGATTGATTGATGTCGACCTATATAGACATGTCCGGAAAGTGTGCCTGACGCCGAGTCGTGCGACTGTTCTTCCGTCATCCGCGGGTCGGGGTGCGCCGGGTCCACGAATGTGAATATGAATGGCCCTACGAGGGCCTTCCGCTGGGATGGTGAAGTATGGGCGAACTGCCCTGCGGCCTGCGGGATAAGCCGTACCCGACCGGGTGCGAGGCGCCCGGCAGGACGAGGTGGCGGTGATCGTCCACATCGTCAGGAAATGACGAGGCGAATAGCCCTCGGATTTGTTCGGTGGCCTCCGACGAGACCGGTGTGCCGGCTCACGTCCGATGTCGAACATCCTTCACCGGCTGGCCGCCCGGTCGATATCGGCCGTTCATCCGAGCGGTATGCGCAGTTCGGTCAGCGGCCCCGACAAACACGAACACCCCCGCTGTCCGGGTACCGGTTCCAACGGAATCGGTACGGACCGCGGGGGTGGGCGCGGCGGGCCGGCAGGTGCGGCCCCGCGTTCACTGTGAGGGCTGCGGCACCTCGCACTCGATCTCCGGGTTGAGGCCGACGTAGTTCAGCGGTCCCGCGATGATGGTCACCACCGTGGTGCCCGCCTCGGCGCAGTTGTTGTTGTCCCGGTCGAAGTAACCGCGCTGCCCGGCGGCGATGGCTCCGATGATCAGCCAGATCACCACGATCACGCCGCCTATCGATCCGTAGCGCACGATGGCCTCCTCGCAGGGGAACGGGATCGACAGCCGGTGGCCCCGCCGACTGTCGACGGCCCTGATACCCGGTGCGGTGGGCCCGGCAAACGTGGTGCTGGTCGGCAGGGTGGCGGTCGACCGAGCGTCCGGACCCGGGTCGGCACGGCAGGTCGACCGACTCGCCGTGCCGGTGCCACGCCACCGGGGCGGATCCGCCGCCCCGGCCGGCCCGCGTGTTTCCATGTGGACCAGGAGGCGTACCGGAGGGGTCGGCGCCGGCGGGAGGACGGGGGAGGACCGATGCGGGAGTCAGCGCCCCGACCCACCCCGCCGACCGCCGAGGCCGACGGGCGGCTCGTCAACCGGCACCGCTACGGCGACGGCGGCGCGGTGCACCGGTACGTCGCCGACCCGTACCACCGGGTCCGTCGGGAACTCGCGATCCGGATGCTGCTCGACGGGCTCCGGTCGGATGACGACGTCGGCGTCGCGCCGGCCCCGGACGCCACGCCGAACCGGGACGCCCGGAACGGCCGACCGGTGAGCCGGACGCCGAGCACCCGGGTCACCGGCCGCCCGGTGCTCGAACTCGGGTGCGGGCCGGTGAGCATGCTGGCCGACGTACCGGATCCGCCCTGGCCGGCGGTGGTCGCGGACCTGGCCCTCGACGTGGTCGTGGCGGCCCGCCGACCTGCCGTCGGCGCGCTCTGCCTGGACGCCACCCGCCCCTTCCCGCTGCGGACCGGCACGCTGGCCGGCGTGCTGATGGGGGAGCTGATCGAGCACGTCTACGACCCGCTCGCGTTGCTGCGGGAGTGTCGCCGGGTGCTCGCCCCGACCGGGCTGCTGGTGCTGACCACACCGAACCTGGCGGCGTTGCAGGACCGGCTCACGTTCCTCTTCGGCCGGGCGCCCCGACAGGTCAACCCGGCCCACCCCTACCTCTGGATGCACATCCGCCCGTTCACCGTGTCGCTGCTGGGCGACGTGCTGCGGCGGGCGGGGCTGGAACCGGTCCGGGTCCGGTCCAACTACGTCGGCTGGCGGATGCGCGGCGGGCGGTGGGTGAAGTCGCGCACCCTGGCCCGGCTGCTGCCGGGACTCGGCGGCTCGCTGGTGGTGGCCGCCCGACCCCGGTGAAATACCACCATCCATAATGGTTCGTTACCGATTGACCTGCGACTATCATGAGTGGATCGTCGTCGGGCGGGGAGTGACAATGGCGCGCCTTCTCAGCTGGGTCGCCAGCAACCTCGATGCCTTCTTCGGACTGGCCATCGCGCTGACCGTGGCCATCCTCGGAATCATCGACGACGTGCCGCAGGACGTGGTCAACAGCGTGATCCTGTTGATCCTCGCCCTGCTCGCCCAGGCCCTGCTCCGGGAGCGGTGGCGGCGGGACACCGCGGAGAAGGCGAGCCGCCGGATGCTGGCCGAGAGCAACACCCGGCTGGATCAGCTGCTGCCGCACCTGGCCCAGATCACCGCGGACGACGGCGTACTGGCCCGGGCCCGGTCGGCGATCAACAGCGCCTCGATGGTCCGGGTGCTCAACGGCGCGGAGGTCGGCGCGGCGCACGCCGAGGCCCGGGCCCAGACCGACCGGTGGCGGTTCCGGGGCGGCACCGGCACCTACACCCGCGCGGTCACCCTGCCCGAGTGCATCGAGCACGCCCGACGGCGCAACGGCACCCTCGACTTCGGCATCGAGATCATCGACCCGACGGACGAGCAGGTCTGCGAGCGGTACGCGCAGTTCCGGCGCAGTCTCTCGGCACGTCCCGACGCCACCGGAGAGCGGTGGACGGTGGACCGGACCCGCAAGGAGTCCTATGCCACCGTGCTCGCCGCCTGCTGGCACCAGCAGCGGTCCGGACTGCTCAACATCGACGTACGACTGTCCGGTCGGATGAGCACGTTCCGCTACGACCTGTCGTCCAGTTGCGTCATCATCACGCAGGAAAATCCGCAGACTCCGGCACTTCGCATCGATCGGCGGGAAATCTACTACCACCGTTATAGCATCGAGCTGCAGTACAGCCGCGAGCAGAGCCGTCGGGTCCCGATCGAACAGGCGAGGCAGGTGCAGCTGGACGACGAGCCGTCGGTCGAACAGACCCGCAGGCTCTTCGTGGCGCTCGGTCTGCCCCTCCCGCGCGCCTTCGGTGACCGGGAGGTCTCGGACATCATCGTGAAGGCGATCCAGGCGAGGAACCCCTACGAGTGATGAACTATCCCGAGCTCTACCAGGAGATCGGCCGTGGCACCGGCAGCCGGCGGGTGCACGCCTGGGTGATCGACGTGCTGACCGAGATCGCGGACGGTCGCCGTCAGCTGCGGGCCGTCCGCCATCCGCTCGGGTTCATCTGCCTGCCGATCGACCGCAGCGGCGACGACGGTGTCTGCGTCCACCTCTGGGCGGCGGACCGCCCCGCCACGGCACCGGTCACCTCGGGCATGCACTCGCACAGCTGGGACCTGCTCAGCCAGGTGCTCTACGGCGAGGTGCGCAACGAGATCATCGAGGTGACCGAGTCCGCCGTCGCGCCCACCCACCGGGTGCACGAGGTACGCAGCCGGGGTGACCTGGACGAGATACGGCCGACGCCACGACTGGTCCGGGCCCGGCTCGGCGCCGTGGAGCGGCACGCCGCCGGAGCCACGTACGCGTTGTCGGCCGGTAGCTTCCACACCTCCGAGGTGCCCGACGGCGCGGAGGCGGTCACCGTCGCGCTCGGCCGGACCGCACCCGGAACCCACGACCTCAGCCTGGGCCCACTGCACGGGCGGGTCGAACAGAGCCGACGGGTGCGCTGTGACGCGGTGGAGACCGCGCGGGCGGCCCGGGGGATCGCCGAACGGGTGGCGGCGCACGCATGACAGGTGACGAGCGGTAGACCCGCGGCGAGGCTGGAGGAGTCCGATGGCGCGTACCAGGACCAGGACGGGGACCCCACCCGATCTCCGGGAGGCCCGACGGTTCGCCGTCGAGGCGGCCACCGCCGCCGGGCACCTGCTCCGGGAAGGGGTACGCGGCGAGCTGAACGTCCGCGCCAAGGGCCCCGGCGACGTGGTGACCGACCTCGACTTCGCCGCCGAGCGGCTGCTCGTCGAACGGATCCGGGAACGCTTCCCGGCGCACGAGATCTTCGCCGAGGAGGGCGGCCGGTACGCGGCGGCCGAGGACACCTGGACCTGGCTGGTCGATCCGCTCGACGGGACCAACAACGTCGCCATCGGGTTGCCCGCGTACGTGGTCGGGCTCGCGCTCTGCGCGGACCGGGTGCCGGTGCTCGGGGTGGTGCACGACCCGGTCTCCGGGCGTACCTGGTCGGCTGTGCGCGGCCACGGTGTGGTGGTGCACCCCGGAACGACGGCGGACCTCGCGGCGGCCCCGGTACCGCTGCGGGTGCCGCACCGGCCCGTGCCGGCGGCGCCGGTGCTGGCCTGGACCCAGGGCCACGACGTACGCCGGGACGACAGCACGCTGCGGGCGTTGAAGGTGGTGCTGGACAGCACCGCCCGGCGGGTCCTGCAGCTCTGGGCGCCGCTGCTCTCCTGGGTGATGCTGGCCCGGGGCGACATCGACGGCATCATCGGCTACCGGCCGGAGGCGGTCGACCTACCGGCCGGTGTGCTGCTCGCCACCGAGTCGGGGATGGCGGTCCGTGCCCTCGACGGCGGCGAGTTCGACCCCCGGATCGGCGTCCCGGCCGAGCGGCGCAGTTTTGTGGCCGGCCCGCCGGAGAGCATCGACCGGCTGGTCAAGCTCGTCACCGCCGCCCAGTGGATCGAGCCGGAGATGCGCCGGCTCACCCCGGTCGACCCCGCCACCGTCGGCTGGTGATGTCGGAGGGAGTTGCTAACTTCCGCAGGTGACCTACCAGAACGTGCACCCGGTCCGGACCGTCCGCGCGTCGCGCCGGCACCGACGGACTGGACGACGGTCGGCAGACCTCGGCGCGGATGACCCTTTCCGGTCGTCCGGCCCGGGCCGGTGGCGCCGGCGTCTCAGGAGACGAGTAGCAGGGCGCCGACCGTGGCCGTCGTGCAGCAGACCGCGAGCACCAGGCCGGTGGCCATGAACCGGCCCAGTGGCACCCGTACGCCGTACGCGGCGCAGCGCTCGTACCAGATCAGGGTCGCCAGCGAGGCCCACGGGGTGGCCAGCGGCCCGACGTTCGTCCCGACCAGCAGGGCGAGCAGCTGGGTGTGGTTCGCCTCCGGGATCGCCGCCTCACCGGCGACGTACGCCGGCAGGTTGTTGACCACGTTGGAGAGCGTGGCCCCGGTGGCGCCGGCCCGGAACGCGCCCAGCGCACCCGGGTCGGCCCCGACCAGGGCGGTGACCAGTTCCTCCAGGCCGTACCGGCCGACCGTCTGCAGCACCAGGAAGAGGCCGGTGACAAAAACCAGCAACCGCCACGGGACCAGGGCCGGAGTGAGCCGCTCCCGGGCCCGGAACAGGAAGCCGACCAGCACGATACCGGCGGCGACCGCCGAGGCGAGCCCGATCTCGACCCCGAACAGGATGCCGGCGACAAAAAGCAGGCAGGCGGTGAGCGCCGTCCGGTAGAGGACCGGGTCGGCGGGAGCCTGCGGAGCCGGTGGTGTGAACCGGTCGGCACCGCGCCGGCCCCGCCGCCAGTACCAGCCCCAGAGCGCGACCATGGTGACGGCGATCGCCACCAGTTGCGGCAGCCACATCCGGGCGGCGAACGAGACCGGTTCCAGGTTCACCCGACCGGCGGCGAGAATGTTGGTCAGGTTCGACACCGGCAGCAGCAGGCTGGCGGTGTTCGCGAGCCAGACCGTGGTCATCGCCAGCGGCACCGCCGGGATGCCGAGCCGGACGGCGAGCGCGAGCATCACCGGGGTGAGCAGGACCGCGGTGGTGTCGAGGTTCAACGCGATCGTGGTGACCGAGGCGAAGAGTACACAGAGCAGGAACAGCGCGGGATAGCTGCCGCGCGCGGCGGCGGCCAACCGGGCGGCGATCACGTCGAAGACGCCGGCGGTCGCGGTCAACTCGGCGACGATCACGATCGTGCCGAGGAAGAGCAGGATCGGCATGATCCGGGCCATCGTGGCGTCGGCCTCGGTGGTCGGCAGCAGACCGGTCAGGACGGCGAGCACTCCGGCGACCAACAGCCCGACCGCGATCCAGTCGAGCACCCCCAGCCGCCGCCACCAGGGCCGACGTGTCGGATCGGGGACCGGCGGGGCAGGGGCGTCGGGCCGGCTCGGCGCGACGGAGTCGTCGGGTCTGCCCGGCGCGACGGAGGAGGACGGGCCGTCCTGGTCAATGCCCACAGGCCAGGATCTTAGACACCACGACGGGTCGCCCGGCGGGGCCGCAGGTGGCGTCGTCCGGCCCGGCCGCCGGCGTCGCGGGTACGCCGGAAAGCTCCCCGTCCCCGGCATACTGTCCGGATGGTAGGTCGCGTGCCGTCAGCCCGGGCCGAACGGCCCATCGACTTCTTCATCAGCTACTCGCCGGCGGACGAGCGCTGGGCGACCTGGCTCGCCTGGGAGTTCGAGGCGGCCGGCTACCGCACCATGTTGCAGGCCTGGGACTTCGTACCGGGCACCAACTTCATCGACTTCATGGACCGGGGCGTCCGGGAGGCGTCCGTCGTGGTCGCCATCCTCTCCGAGCGCTACCTGCGGTCGACCTACGGCAAGCTGGAGTGGCAGGCGGCACTCCGGGCCGACCCCACCGGCGTCGGCCACAAGCTGGTCACCGTCCGGATCGAGGACTGTCCGCTGGACGGACTGCTCGCCACCATCACGTACGTCGACCTGGTCGGTGTCGTCGACCCCGTCGAGGCCCGCAACCGGGTCCTCGGCCGGATCCGCCAGGCGCTCGACGGACGGGCGAAACCGGTCGAGGACCCGGGCTTCCCGGGGCGGCCCGGCAGCTCCGGCGTCGGGGTGTTGGAGCAGGTGGCGGCCGGGGCGAGGCGGGGGCACATCCGGTCCCGGCGGACCCCGATCAACCCGCCACCGTTTCCTCCCACGGTGAGCGCCGGACCGGGCACCCGTACGGCGGTGACCGTGCTGCAGGTCGCCGGGCCCCGGTTCGGCCGGGGACTGATCGAGCCGGGCGCACCGGTGACCCCGGGCGAGCTGCAGGAGAACATCATGGGGGAGCTCACCCTCCTGATGAACGACGGGGTGCCCCGGCCCGACCTGATCGTCGTCGCCGGCAACCTCACCGAGTCCGGCAGCGCCCGGGAGTTCGAGGACGCGTTGAGCTTCCTCACCGGCCTGCGGGTGCTGGTCGGGCTGGAGCCGCACCGGCTGGTGGTGGTTCCCGGCCCCCGCGACATCACCCGGGCGGCGAGCCGCGCCTACTTCGCCACCTGCGAGGCCGACGACGTCGACCCGCAGCCGCCGTACTGGCCGAAGTGGCGGCACTACGCCCGGCTCTTCGACGAGGTCTACCAAGGGCTGGACGAGCCGATCTTCGACAGCGAGCAGCCGTGGACCCTGTACGCGGTACCGGACCTGCAGGTCGTGGTGGCCGGGCTGAACTCCACGATGGCCGACAGCCACCGGGACGAGGACCACTACGGACACCTCGGTGAGGCCCAGGCCAGCTGGTTCGCGCAGTGGTTGCGGCCGTACCAGCAGACCGGGTGGCTGCGGCTCGGGGTGATGGCGCACACCCCGGGCGACGTCGACCCGTACCCGGTCGCGCCCGGCGCCGTCGCCGAGACCGCGCTGCGCGACGGCACCACCTTCGGCCGGCTCGTCGCGCCGATGCTGAACCTGCTGGTCTCCGGCGCCACGGCCCCGGGCAACACCGACGACCGGGACCTGCCGCTCGCCCCGGCGGTCACCGGCGGACGGGCCCAGGTGCTCCGGATCGGCGCGACCGGCCTGACCCGCTGGGTGCTCGGCCGGGACGACCGGTACGACGCCGGTGAGGAGATCCCCCGGCGTTGGTCGAGGGTCGAGGCGACCTTCGGCACCACCGGGCCGACCCAGGTGCCGGGTCAGCGTGGTTCGGGTCCCGGCGAGGCGACCGGGGTCGGTGCGGCCGGTCCGGAGTTGGCACCCGACCGGGGTGGATACCGGGTGGACGACCCCGACCAGGTCGTCGACCCGGTCGAGGAGCTGCTCGACCGGATCACCGAGGTCTGTGAGGCCCGGCACGACCGGGTGCTGATCCGGCGCATCGACGGGCGGCGCGCCGAGGGCGAGCGGCCGCACCTGTTCGTCACCTACCGCGAGGACGGCGTGGTCCGGCAGCAGCGGATCGGGGTGACTCTCGGGCCACCCGGCCCGGCCGAGATCGACGAGTTCGCCCGTCGGGTGCACGCCGCCAACCCGGAGATCGGCTCGGAACTCGTCTACGAGGGACCGCGGTTGCCCCGCGCCCAGTACGACGAGGCGCTGCGCCGGGGCGTACGGGTGGTGAACCTGACCGAGTTCCAGGGCCTGCTCGACCTGCGCGACTACGTCGCGGCGCAGACCGCGCGCCTGCAGGCCGACCAGCTCTACCCGCCGCAGTTGTACGTCCCCCAGCGCTACCGCCACCTGGTCGGCGGGGAGCAGGGGGTGCAGGAGGACGTGGTCGAGGAGCTGCTGGACCTGGTGACCGAGCCGGACGGCCGGTTCGTCCTGGTCCTCGGCGACTTCGGCCGGGGCAAGACGTTCGCGTTGCGCGAGGTGGCCCGTCGGCTGCCGACCGCCGCACCGGACCTGATCCCGATCCTGGTGGAGCTGCGCGCGCTGGACAAGGCACACTCGGTCGACGGTCTGGTCGCCGCCCACCTGGCCAACCACGGCGAGCAGGTGATCGACCTCAAGGCGTTCCGGTTCATGCTCCGGCAGGGCCGGATCGTGCTGCTCTTCGACGGCTTCGACGAACTTGTCGCCCGGGTCACCTACGACCGGGCCGCCGACCACCTGGAGGCGCTGCTGCACGCCGCCGACGGGGCGGCGAAGGTGGTGGTGAGCAGCCGTACCCAGCACTTCAAGACGACCTCCCAGGTCTTCACGGCGCTCGGAGAGCGGGTCGGGCTGCTGCCGCACCGTCGGGTGCTCACCATCGAGGACTTCACCCCGGGGCAGATCCGTACCTACCTACGGCACCGGTACGGCGGCGACGAGCAGGCCGCCCAGGAGCGGATGGACCTGCTGCGGGGGGTGCAGGACCTGTTGGGACTCTCCCGGAACCCACGGATGCTGGGTTTCATCGCCAACCTGGACAACCGGCGACTCGCCGCGGTGGCCGGGGCGAGCGCGTTCAGCGCGGCGGCGCTCTACCGGGAGATCCTGGCGTCCTGGTTGGAGTTCGAGGAGCGGCGCACCCGGGACGTGCCGGGGGTGCCGGTCAACCTCGGCCGCGGCGAACTCTGGACCGCGGTGACCCGGCTGGCGTTGCGGCTGTGGGAGAGCGGCGAGTCGTACCTGCGGCTGGCCGAGATCGCCGAGGTCGCCGAGACGCTGACCGACCTGGCCGACTTCCGGCTCTCCCGACAGCAGGCGGCGCACGCGGTGGGGGCGGGCAGTCTGCTGGTCCGTACCGACGAGGGGCTGTTCGGTTTCATCCACGCCTCGGTGGTGGAGTGGCTGGTGGCCAACGACCTGGCCGACCGGCTGAACCGGGGCGAGTTCCCGAACGCCCTGACCCGGCGTCCGCTCTCCCAGCTCACCGTCGACTTCCTCGCCGATCTCGCCGACGCGGCGCGCTGTGAACGGTGGACGGCGACGGTGCTCGCCGACGAGTCGGCGGGTGAGACGGTCCGGGCGAACGCGTTGCGGCTCAGCGCCCGGCTACGGCTGCCGGCCCGGGCCGACCTGCGGGGCGCGGTGCTGCGCGGTGAGGACCTCTCGCACCGGGACCTGGCCGGTGCCGACCTGAGCGAGGCGGACCTCGGCGAGGCCCGACTGGTCTCCACCAACCTGCGCGGGGCGAACCTGCGGGGTGCCCGGCTGGCCGGCGCGCGGCTGGACCAGACCAACCTGGCCGAGGCCGACCTGCGCGGCGCCGACCTCGGCGGGGCCCGGCTGCTCCGGGCCGACCTGCGGCAGGCGGCGGTACGGGGTGGCCGGTGGCACCGGGCGGCCCTGATCGACGTGGCGGCCGATCCGGCGCTGCTGCTCGCCCCGGAACTGCGCGGTGCGGTCGTCGCGCCCGGTCGGCCGGTGGTGCCCGGGCTGGCCCCGCCGGCGGTCGGGGTCGGATACGGCTTCGAGGTGGGCCGGATCCCGGACCCGGCGGCGTACAGTCCGGACGGTGCGACGCTGGCGGTCGGCACCGACGACGGCGGGGTGCTGATCTGCGACACCGCCGCCGGCCTGCCGGTGCGGACCCTGCAGGGGCACCGGAGCCGGGTCTACCTGGTCGACTACGACCTCGCCGGACACCAGCTGGTGACCGCGTCGGCCGACCTGACGATCCGGCTCTGGGACGCGGACCACGGCGACCTGCGGCACGTCCTGGAGGGGTTCCGGGACTGGGTCTGGCCGGTGACCGTGGACCCGGGCCGGGGCAGGCTGGCCGCCGGTGACGCCGCCGGGGTGGTCCGGATCTTCGACACCGCGACCGGCGAGCTCCGCCACGAGTGGCCCGGACACGCGTCGCCTGTCTGGACCGCCGCGTTCAGCCCGGACGGGACGTTGCTGGTGGTGGGGGACAGTGTCGGCACCGTGCGGGGCTGGGATACCGGCACCGGCGAACTCCGCTACGAGCACCGGGACGCGGAGGTCGGATACCGGTTGCGGATCGGTCCGGACGGCACGTCGCTGGCGGTCGCCGGGCAGGGCGGCCGGGTCCGGATCCGGGACGCGGCGACCGGCGCGGAACGGCTGGTGCTGCGGGGCCACGAGGCGGACGTCTACGCGGTGGACTTCGCCGCGGACGGTGGCCTGCTGGCCACCGGGGATACTTCCGGCCTGGTACGCCTCTGGGAACCGGCGACCGGGCGGCCGGTCCGGTCCCTGGCCCGGCAGGGCGGTGCCATCTACAGCGTACGGTTCAGTGGTGACGGTGCCACCCTGGCGGTCGCCTCCAGCGACGGCGGGGTGCGGCTGTGGGACGTGGCCTCCGGCCAGTTGCGGCACGAGCTGAGCCGGCACCGGGGTTCGGTCTGGCCGGTCTCCTTCCACCCCTCCGGCGAGCAGTTGGTGACCAGCAGCAACGACGGCACGACCCGGTTGTGGGACGTGGCCTCCGGCCAGTGCCAGCACACCCTGCGTGGGCACGGACGTCGGGTCACGTCGGTCGCCTTCCGGGAGGACGGGTCGACGTTGGCCAGTTGCGGCAACGACGGCGTGGTCCGGCTCTGGGACCCGCGCGGCGGGCGCTGCGTCCGGGAACTCGCGGGTACCGCGGACCGGCTCATCTCGGCCGTCTTCTGCCCGGGCTCGCCGCTGCTGGCCGCGGCCAGCGGTGACGGCGGTGTCCATCTGTGGAACGTGGAGACCGGGTTCGACGAGCGGGAACTCGACGTCGACACCGACCATGTCTGGGCGGAGGCGTTCAGCCCGGACGGTGACGTGATGGCCACCGCCAACGACGACGACACGGTACGGCTCTGGTACCGGACCACGGGCCGGCACATCGGCACGCTCACCCCGCACCGGGGTCGGGTCCGGTCGGTGGCGTTCAGCCCGGACGGTGCGACGATCGCGACCGGCTGCGACGACCGGCTGGTCCGGCTCTGGGACACCGCCACGGGCACCTGTCGGCTGGTCCTGGAGCACCACACCGACCGGGTGTACGCGGTGGTGTTCAGCCCGGACGGCCGGCTGCTGGCCAGTGCGAGCAACGACGGTACGGCCGCGGTCTGGGACACCGGGACCGGGACCCGGCTGCGGGTGCTCACCGCGCACACCGGTCGGCTCTGGACGGCCGCGTTCAGTCCGGACGGGACCCTGCTCGCGACGGCCGGCGACGACCTGGTGATCCGGCTCTGGGATCCGCGTACCGGGCGGCGGCACGGCATCCTGGCCGGGCACAGCCGGCGGGTCTGGTCGGTGGCGTTCAGTCCGGACAGCACCCTGTTGGCCAGTGGCGGCGACGACGGCACGGTACGGCTGTGGGACGTGGTCGACCCCGAGCACGCGCAGCCCCGGCTGACCCTGCTCGGCCTGAAGGACGGCTGGGCGGCCCTGAGCCCGGACGGCCGGTACAAGTTGGAAGGTGACAGCGTCGGACAGTTCTGGCACGCCGTCGGCACCTGCCGGTTCGAGGTCGGCGAACTCGACGCGTACCTGACCCAGGTACGCCGACTGCCCTCCGAGGCACCTTTCTAGACGCTCGTCGTCACGGTCAGTAGTTTCCGCTGATCACATCCGGAAATGTGTCCATAGGCGGTATAACGGACCAAGAGTGAATTTCGGGCATCTCTCCTGGTTGGTGGGAACCACCGCCGACCGGGGATGCCGGGACTCGCGAAAGGTCTGAGAATGCGACCACTTCGGGTGCTGCGGATCATCTCCCGGATGACCGTCGGGGAAGCCGCCCCGCAGGTCGGTGCCCTGCTGCGCGGCCTCGACCCGGACCGCTTCGAGCAGCGGCTCTACGCCGGTCCGGTCGAGCCGGGCGAGCCCGACTACCGACGGCTCCGGGCCGCCGACGTACCGGTCCGGCTGCTGCCGGAACTCCGCCGTACGGCCCGGCCGACCGACCGGCTGCGGGCACTGTCCGCCCTGGTCACGGCGATGCGCGAGTTCCGGCCGGACCTGGTGCACAGCCACGATCCGCTCAGCGGCGCCCTGGCCCGGGCTGCCGCCCTGGCGTGCCGGGTGCCGATCCGGGTGCACAGCTACCACGACCATCCGCTGGCCGGGCGTCGGTCACCGACCACCCGGTACGCCACCGGCCTCGAGTGGGCGCTCGCCCGGACGACGTCCGCCCTCGTCGCGGTGAACACCCAGGTCCGCGACGAGCTTCTGGCCGCCCGGATCGGCCGCCCCGACCAGTACACCGTCATGCCGCCGGGAGCCAGCCTGTCGCCCGTACCGGACCGGGTCGAGGCCCGCCGTCGGCTGGGACTGGCGGGGACCGGACCGGTGGTCGCCTCGGTGGGGGCGGTCACCGCGGTCAAACGACCCGACCGGGTGCTCACCGTGGCCCGCGCGGTCCGCCGACGGGTGCCGGACGCCCGCTTCCTGTTCTGCGGCGAGGGCGACCACCTCGCCGAGACCGTCGCCGCCGCCGAGGCCGACAACCTGGCGGTGACCTTCCTGCCCTGGCGGTCGGACGTCGAGACGGTCTACGCCGCGGCCGACGTCGTGCTGCTGACCTCGGACCACGAGGGCACCCCGCTGGCCGTGATCGAAGCCGCCCAGGCCGGCCGGCCGGTGGTCGCCACCGACGTCGGCGGGGTGGCCGAGGTGGTCCGGCACGAACGGACCGGGCTGCTCTGCGACCGCTGGGACCTCGACGGCCTGTGCCGTGCGGTGCTGCGGCTGCTCGGTGACGCCGAACTGCGGGGGCGGATGGGGCGGGCGGCGGCGGCCGACACCCGGGAGGCGTTCGGAACTCCCCGCCTGGTGGCCGCCACCCGGGACCTCTACCACCGGCTCGCCCTGGCCCGGGGCGGATGGGCCCCGGAGTACGTGGAGCCCGTACCCACGCTGGCCCGCTGCCGCTGAACGGCCTACTGCCGGTGGTGGTGACGCGGTGGGTCAGAGACGTTCCACGTCCGGCCCGGTGCACCGGTTGCGGCTGTCGAAGACGTACCGGGCGGTCCGGGTGACCATGTCGTAGTCGAGACCGTCGTGATCGGTCACCACCACCACCGCGTCGGCGGCCCGGACCTCCGCCTCGGTCAGCTCGACGACGGTGACCCCGGCCGGGACGGTGCCCGGATCGGCGTACGGCTCCACCGCCCTGATCCGCGCTCCCAGGGCGAGCAGTCGGTTGGTCACGTCGACCGCGGGGGAGTCCCGGAGGTCCCCGGTGTTCCGCTTGTAGGCCAGCCCGATCACCAGCAGGTTCGCGTCCCGGATCGCCCGCCCCCGGGCGTTCAGGCCGGCCATCACCCGCTGCGTCACGTACTCGGGCATCGCGTGGTTGATGTCCCCGGCCAGCTCGATGAACCGGAACTGCCGGCCGAGCCGACGTTTCACCTGCCAGGACAGATAGCACGGGTCGATCGGCAGGCAGTGCCCGCCGGTGCCCGGCCCCGGGGTGAAGGACATGAAGCCGAACGGCTTGGTCGCCGCGGCCCCGATCGCCTGCCAGACGTCGATGCCGAGTGCGTGGCTGAACACCGCGAGCTCGTTCACCAGTGCGATGTTGACCTGGCGGAAGGTGTTCTCGATCAGCTTGGTCAGCTCGGCGACCCGGGTCGAGTCGACCGGCACGGTCCGCTCCACGATCCGGCGGTAGAACGTGTCGACCCGGCTCAGTGCCGCCGCGTCGAGACCGGAGACCACCTTCGGGGTGTTCTCCAGGCGCCAGGTCCGGTTGCCCGGGTCGATCCGTTCCGGACTGTAGCCGAGATGGAAGTCGCCCGGGCTGCGCAGCCCGCTGCCCTGTTCCAGCACCGGCCGGAGCAGCTCCTCGGTGGTGCCCGGGTACGTCGTCGACTCCAGGATGACCGTGCAGCCGGGGCGGACGTACGGGCCCAGCGCTGTTCCGGCCTGCTCCACGTAGCTGAGGTCGGGTACGCCGTCCCGCAGCGGCGTCGGCACGCTGATCACACAGACGTCGAAGTCCTTCGCGTCGGCGTAGTTGCCGGTCGGCAGGTACCGCCCGGTGGCCAGGGCGGCGGTGAGCCGGGCGTCGGTGATGTCCTCGACGAAGGAGTGCCCGCTGCCGAGCTGCCGGATCCGGCTGGCGTCGACGTCCAGTCCGACCACCTCGAGTCCGGCCTCCACGGCGGACACCGCGAGCGGAAGGCCGACGTACCCCTGGCCGATGACAACGAGCTTTTCCCTGCTCATCTGGGCTCCCACGGTGGGCGACAACGTGGTGCACACCATAGGATGATTTATCAGTGATCACATTGGAAACGCGGATAAAGGGAACTATCTCGCGTTATCAGGTCAGCGGACGCCGTGCCGGGTCGGCGACCGCCCCTCTTGATGGGCGGTCGTCATCGAATCCCACCGCGTAGGCAGCATGGCGGCAAGCTGGTTGGCGACGCTCCGGAACCGGCCCCGCCGCCACTCGCCCCCGGTCCTTTCCACGTGGTCCCGCCCACCCGGTCCTGGGCCGTCGTACCGGGGTAGCAAGCCGGTGGCCGAGCGGCTTGGCCTGGGCGACCTCGGGGACGTCGTTTTCGATCAGCCAGGTTTTGTGGCTGTGGCGCGGGTTGTGCGCTATCGGTATGGTGCGGCCGTAGTCGTCACGTCACAAGGGCGATCGGGTTCGAGGATCGTGGCATTGGCCTGGGGAGGCGTCGTTGACTGGTCGTTCGGTGGTAGTTCCCGTCTCCGTGGCGGGTGTGGAGCTTCAGGTCGAGGTGGCCCGTCCGGTTGGTTCAGAGGAGACCGGGCGCGGGGAGATGGTGCGCGACGCCGTGACGGACGCGTTCGATCGCGCCCAGGACGCTATTGTCGCGGTGGCGAAGTCGACCGTGGGCACCATCGCACAACTGGGTAAGCAGTCGTTGCGGCCCGACGAGGTTGAGGTCAAGTTCGGATTGAAGTTTTCGGCGCAAGGCAGCGTGATCGTCGCGGGTGTGTCGAGCGAGGCGACTCTGGAGGTGGCACTGACGTACCGCGCTGCGGCGGAGCACAACCTCGATGATGCCTGACGAAAGGGTTCCGGGGTTCCTTGGCCGGGTTCTCGATGTGGCGGGCCGCCCCGAAGGCACATGTTTTCAGGTAGCGCCCGGCGTGTTCGTCACGGCCTGGCATGTGCTGCGGAACATAGGCGTGGGCACGGCAGACACCGGAGATATCGGTGGCGTGGTGCAGGTGGATCCGTTGGCTGGTGGGCACGGCTTCGCGGCGCGGATCGTCAACGTCGACCGGGTGCACGACCTCGCCGTGTTGCGCGCGGAAGGCAGGCTTCCTGCGGTCGCACCGGGCGTGGCGGCCACGGATGCCGTCGAGCTTCGGGCCGAGGTGGTGGTCACCGGCTCGGTGGATCTGCCGGACTTTCAGGAGTATCGCTTCCTGGACGCGCCAGGGCATTGGGCGGGTGGTACGACCCGGGACGGGGTACGGCTGGGTCGGTTGACGGCTAGCGCGGTGATGCGGGGGATGTCGGGTGCCCCGGTGCGGGGTGCCGATGGCACGGTCGTGGGTGTCGTGTCGGCCCGGTACAACACCAATGACAACTGGGGCCGGGACACGGTCTGGGTCGCGCGAACGGAAGACCTGGCACCCCTGCTGCGCGATGTCGGTGTCGAGCCGCGGCCGAGCGAGAAGGCCGAGTACGTCGAACCGCCCGTACCAGGTATTTGCCCTTATCCCGGCTTGTCCGCGTTCACCGCGGGGCAGGCCGAGTGGTTTTTCGGCCGCGAGGAGCTGACCGCGAAGCTGGTCGATCGACTGGTCGTGGCCAGGGATCGGGGATTGCCCTTGCTCGTGGTAGGCGTATCCGGCTCGGGCAAGTCGTCCTTGTTGCAGGCCGGTCTCGTGCCGGCGTTGTCGCGCGGCGACCTCCCGATTCCCGGTTCGGCAGATTGGCCACGGATCCGGCTGACGCCCGGTTCGAGGCCGCTGACCGAATTGGTCAGCCACATGGCGGTTCTGGCGGGCAGTTCCGTCGGAGCCTTGGTGGACGAGGTACGGGACGCCCCGATCAGGTTCGCGGCGCTGGCCCGCCAGGCGGCGCTCGCGGACGCGGGTAGGAAGGGACTCGACCGTGCCGGGCCGGTGGTGTTGATCGTCGACCAGTTCGAGGAGATCTTCACGCTCTGCGGCGACGCCACCGAACGGGCTGCGTTCATCGCGGCCCTGCGGGCGGCGGCCGACAGCGTCGCCGGCGACGAGACCACCCCGAGCGCGCTGGTGCTCGCCAGCCTGCGAACAGATTTCTTCTCCGCCTGCGCCGAGGAACCGGGCCTGGCCGAGATCCTTCAGGACAACCAGTTTCTTGTCGGTCCGATGACGATCGCCGAACTGCGGAGCGTCGTGGAAGGACCCGCAGTCGTCGTCGGTCTCGACATCGAGCGGGGCTTGGTCGATCGGGTACTCGAGGACGTCGTCGACGCCGCCGGTCACCAACCGGGTACCCTGCCGTTGCTCGCGTACGCGCTGGAGGCCACCTGGAACAAGCGGCGCGGCAACACCATGGCCCTGGCCAGCTACCAGGAATCCGGTGGCGTTCGGGGCGCGATCAGCGAGGCGGCGGAGAGGCTGTTCACCTCGTTGTCCGAGCCGGAGCAGAAGATCGCCCGGCGGATGTTGCTGACGATGGTGGCTGTTGGTAACGGTGTCGATGACACCCGTCGAAGGGTGCCGAAGTCGGAACTGACCGGTGGTGGCGACGACTCGGTGACCGTGCTCAACCGGTTGGTCGCCACCCGGCTGGTAGCCCTGGACAAGGACACCGTCGAGATCGCCCACGAAGCCCTGTTGCGTGCCTGGCCACGGTTGACCACCTGGCTCAGCGAGGACCGGGCAGGTCTCATCGTGCACCGCAGGCTCACCGATGCGACCAACGACTGGCTGAGCCTGGATCGGGACGGTGGCAGCCTGATTCGGGGTGCTCGGCTGGCCGACACCCGGGCGTGGCTGGCCGAACGCGACGACCGCCTGACCGGCCTCTCGAACGTGGAACGTGAGTTCGTCGCGGCGAGCGAGGGTGCGGAGGAATCCGCGCGCGAAACCGTCCGGCGCAACAACCGGCGACTGCGTCGTGGGGTGGTGGCGCTCGCGTTCCTGCTCGTCGCAGCCCTGGTCGCGGGCGGGCTGGCGCTGTGGCAACAGCGGGTGGCGGACGAGCAACGGTACCGGGCCGAGCAGCAGCGAGCCGTCGCGCTGTCCCGGCTGCACTCGTCGGAGGCGCTGGCCACCCGCGACAGCGACCCGCGCCGATCGCTGTTGCTGGCGATTGCGGCATGGCAGGCCGCGCCGACCGAGGAGTCGCGCGGCGCCATCCTGAGTGCACAGGGAATTCCCTACCGGGGCGTGCTCGGCCCCGTCGCGGCCCGGCTGTTCGACACGGCTCTCAGTCCGGACGGCACGCTCGCCGCGTTGGCGGCATCCGACGGCTCAGTGACGCTGTGGGATACCGAAAGTCGCCGACAGGTCGCCGAGTTGACCGGCGCGGACGGCAACCTGCCAATCGTCGAGTTCAGCCCGGACGGCAACATACTCGGCACCGCCCACGCCAGTGAACGAGCCGAGCATCGGCTGCGGTTGTGGGACGTACGCACCCGCGAACTCATTCGCAGCCTGCCCGGCGACGCCGTCAATATGGCGTTCAGCCGGGACGGGACCTCCATGGCAACCGCATCCCGGAGCGAACCCAGCATCGTGTTGTGGGATGTGGCGAGCGGACGGCGGGTGCGTACCTACGACAAGGGCAGCGGCACCGCGTTCGGAGTCGCGTTGAGCCCGGATGGCTCGCTGCTCGCGGCGGGTGGCGGCGACAACAGCGTCCGGGTCTGGCAGACCGCCACCGGACGCCGGGTGGCGGTTCTGAACGGCCACGAGAAATACGTGACGAGCACGAGTTTCAGTCCGAGCGGCCGGCTGTTGGCCAGTGGCAGCGCCGACGGCACGGTGCGGTTGTGGGACGTACGCGCCGGCCGGGCCGCCAGCGTTCCGATACTGCGCCCACCCGGCGGAAACGAGTTCGTCAAGGAGGCGGTGTTCAGCCCGGACGGGCGACACGTGATCGCCGGTATGAACCGAAGCAGAAGCGTTCAGTGGTGGAGGGTTGTCGACGGTGCCGCCGTCCGCTCGTTCGTCGGACACACCGAAGGCGTGGTGTCGGTCGGGTTCAGTCGGGACGGACATACGGTGCTCAGCGGCAGCCTCGACCGGTCGGCGATTCTGTGGCGGGCGCAGACCAGGGTTATCGACCAGTCCCACGCACCCACTGCCGTGGCGTTCAGTCCGGACCGACGTCTGCTGGCCTTCACGAGAGGCAGCGTGGTGACGCTCTGGGACCTGGCCAAACAGTCCGTGGTCCGTGAGCTGAACACCGGCGTGGTCACTTCGCTTTCCTTCAAACCGGACAGCGCCGCGCTGGCGACGGCGGGCGCCGACGGAACCGTACGCCTGTGGAATCTCGCGACCGGACAGGCGGGTAGGCCCGGCGCCACCGGAGATGGCACGGTGCCCTACGCCGTCCAGTACAGTCCGGACGGCAGGGTCTTGGCGGCGTTCGGTGGCCCGTCCCTGGACGCGATAAATTCGGGCGACGTCACGATTCTACGTCTTCGGCTGGTGCTATGGGATCTCGCCAGCCCCAACTCGCCACCGGTGCTGATAACGTACGAACCCGACGACGTGTCGCACGACCCCTATCCGGGAGGCAATATCGACTTTTCCCCGGATGGGAGTTTGCTCGCCGTACCGTTGAGCAACGGGACGATCGAGCTGCGCGCCCCGCGTACCGGTGATCTCGTCGACACCCTGAATGGCCGTCACGGATTTGCCAGTGCGGTGGCGTTCAACCAGGACGGTACGCTCCTGGCCAGCGGTGGTAACGACCGGAAGCTGCGGCTGTGGGACGTCGCCAGCAGAAAAGAGGTCGGCGGTGCGTTGAGCGGGCATGGCGGCGCCATCAGGGGAGTTGACTTCCTGCCGGACGGCGACACACTTGCCTCGGTCAGTGACTATGACGTCTCGCTGCGTCTGTGGGAGGTGTCGACACAGCGATTCTTGGCGGCGGTACGCACCTCCACCTCTTCGAACGCTCTTGCCGTGCAACCCGACACCGGTCTGATCGCCGTTGCCGGCGTGTATTCGCAGATCAATATTGTGGATCCCGACCCCGACCGAGTGGTGTCCGACGTCTGCGCCGCACTGCATGGCACGCAGACGGTTGCCGAAGCGTGGAAAGCCATCGGCAACGATCCGGACCAGGCCCCACGGTGCTGAGCTGTGGTGCGTGGCTGGAGGCCCGGGTTCCTGAGCGCTAGCCCTGGTTCGGATTGACCTCACCACTGGGCGGATCGGCGGGACCGCCGGTCGTCGGTGCTGGCGTGGTCGGCTCGGCCGGCGTCGTCGGCGCCACGGTCGGATCGGTCCCGGGCCCGGGGTCCGGGCTGGACGGGCTCGCGCTCGGCGTCGGAGTGGGGCTCTTCGAGCGGGTCGGCCGGCCCGGTTGATTGTTCTGGCCCTCCGACTCCGCGCTCCTGGTCTCCTCCGGTTGGCTCGGCTGCGTACTGGGGCCCGCCGTGACCGTCGGCGACGTCGGCAGGTTCGTCGCCGGGGCGCCGTCGGGCCACTGGATCGCGATCAGGGCGGTGACCGCCGCCGCGACGATCCCCACCGCAGCGGCGACCCCGGCCAGGGTCAGCGGGCCGACGCCGGACCGCTCCGGTCGACCGTCGTCGCCGGACGCCACCACCACCGGATTGTCGGCCAGGGTGTGCGATGGCCGCCCGGTTCGTCCGGCGGGCGCCCCACCGGCGCCGTCCGGCGCCGCACCGGCGATGGCCACAACCGGTGCCTTGTCCGCCTCGGCGTCGTCCCCGCCGGCACCGCCGACGACGGCCAGCGCGGCGGCGTCGGCCTCGGTCACGGACGGGTGGCGGGCCGCCGCCCGGGCCGCCCGGGCGAAGGCCGCGGCGCTCGGATAACGGTCGGCCGGCTCCTTGGACAGTGCCCGACCGATCAGGGCGGTGACCGCCTCCGGCACGGTGTCGGGCAGCGGTGGCGGCTGCTCGTGCAGGTGCTTCACCGCCACCTGCAGCGGGGTGTCGCCGGTGAACGGTGGGCTGCCGGCGACACACTGGTAGGCGACCGCCCCCAGGGCGTAGATGTCGGTGGCCGCCGAGACCGGCCGCCCGGAGGCCTGCTCGGGCGCCATGTAGAGGGCGGTGCCGGGTACCGCGTTCGAACTGGTGATGCTGGTTATCTCCACCGAGCGGGCCACTCCGAAGTCGAGCAGCCGGACCGTGCCGTCGGCCTGCACCAGCAGGTTGCTCGGCTTGACGTCCCGGTGCACGATCCCGCGCAGATGCGCCGCGTGCAACGCCTGGGCGACCTGACCGACCACCCGCAGCGTCTCGACGAGTCCCAGCCGTCCGGCGGCCCGGATCCGCTCGGAGAGCGGTTCGCCGTCGACGTACTCCATGACCAGGTAGTCGGCCCGGCCGGTCGGCTGGTCGTCATTGCCGTAGTCGTAGACCTGCACGATTCCGGGGTGCCGGAGCGCGGCCAGCATCCGCGCCTCGGCCCGGAACCGGGCGATGAAACCGGGGTCGGCGAGCAGCGCCGGCAGCAACACCTTGACCGCCACCCGGCGACCCAGCACGACGTCCGTGCCGCGCCACACGTCACCCATCCCGCCGGTGGCGACCCGCTCGTCGAGACGGTATCGGCCGCCCAACACGACTCCCGATTCCAGCACGTGCACACCGTACCCAGCAGTCGCTTCCGGTACGCAATCGTGCCGGCCGGGTGGCCACCGGGTGACCGGCCGGTGTCGGTACGGGGTCCGCCCGGGGTCGTCCCGCGCGGACCCGGACCGTACCGACGGTGGGCGTCACCTCGCCCGGCGCAGCTACCCGGCGGTGATGCTGGTGAAGGTGTACGTGGCGGCGCCGATCCGCAGGGTGGTGACGACCGGCGCGTCGGCGTGGCGGGAACTGGTGTGCCGGACCCGGAGCTGCTGCCCGTTCTCGACCACACCCGGCCTGCTGCTCCAGCCCCCTCGGGTCTGGTACTCGCCGTTGACGACGCTGACCGGTGTCGGCCCGGCCAGGCCCGTCACCGTCCACTTCCCGCTGCTCACCGTCTTTCCCCGTTTGACGTCGGTCGCGTCGGGGAACGGCGCGACGTCGAAGACCTTCCGGCACATCTCGACGAACGCGGGCCAGCCCGGGGCGTCGACATGGCCGGCGTTCTGCCGCCGGTAGCCGATGTACCCGTCGGTGAACGCCTGGTCGAACGGCGGGGTGCCACCGATCGACTCGCCCGGGCCCGAGGTGAACTCCGTGCCCGGCGGGACGACCAGTCCGTCGACGCCGACCAGGTTGTAGACCGCGGTGGCGTGGACGCCGGCCAGGTACATGCCCCGGGGGTCGGCCCAGGCGTCGTTGTTGTTGCCGCCGGTGATGTACACCACGCGCGGCGCGGCCAACGCCACCATCGAGTGTCCGTCGACACTCATCAGTTCCAACCTGCGGGGCTTGTAGGTGCCTTTTTTCGCCAGGCCGACGCCAGGGTTCTCCGGATCGTCGACCAGCGGACCCATCCACCTGAAGTAGTTGCCCGCCATCCAGTGGTACTCCAGGCTCTCGCCGGCGTTGTCCGGGTAGTCGCCCTCCACCTCGAGGTCCTGCCCCCAGTGCCGGCGGTTCATCCGGGCGCCGAGGGAACCGGACGAGCTCGCGTACGCCGCCTTGATCCGGGGGTCGTACGCGGCGGCGACGGTGGCGGCCTTGCCGTACCGCGAGTGCCCCTGCACCCCGATCCGGTTCGCGTCGACACCGACGTATCCGGTCGGCGCCGCGAAGAAGTCGATCAGACGGCTGATACCCCAGCTCCAGGCGGCCAACGTGCCCCAGTCGCCGGGCTTGCGCCAGTTCCCCTTGTTGACCAGCCCGATGAGGTAGCTGGAGAGGTTGGCCCCGCCCCGGTCCGGCTGGAGCTGGGCGTTGGCGAACCCGAAGATGCCCCACCCCTCGGGTCCGAGGTTCGACCACCGCCCCGTGCCACCGAAGACGACCACCACGGGGACCGTGGCCCGGGCCTCGTACGCCGCCCGGGGTATCCGGAGCGTGCCGAAGATCCGTGGCGCGTTCCGCACCTGCGGGTAGCCGGACGTGTCGAGGTTGCCGGTCACCGTCCGCTCGGCGTACGCGACGCCGTCCGCCTCGCCGTAGCTGACCTCGCCGAGTTCCCAGGTGATCCTCGGCCAGCGTCGGCGGTCCGGGATCCTGCCGTACAGCTCCTCCCGGGCCGCCTGGAGGATCTCCGGACGGCGTTTGTCCCACCAGTCGTCGGCGGTACGTACCGGGGTGCCGTTCTTCGTTGTCAGCAGGTCGATCGGGGTGTACTCCCAGCCGTCGACCTCGGGGTTGTCGCCGGTTCCGACGCCGATCGCACCGTCACCGGTCGCGTCGTCGTAGCTTGTCCAGAGCCCGAACAGCGCCCCCCGTCGCATGGGGTGCCCGCAGGAGTCGAACCAGAGCCGGTCCTCGGGTTTCCCGGTCACGTTCGGAGGACGGTTCGGGTCGTCGAGCCACGAGGAGCGCAGGGTCGGCAGCGTGATACCGAGTTGGCAGAGCATCTGGTCCCGGTCCTGGACGGTACTGGTCGACGCGGTCGGGAGAGCCCCGAACCGGCGCACGCACGCGTCCGCGGCGGCCCCGCCCCGCCTGTCGGGGCTCGCCGCGGCGGGTGTCGGGCCGGCCGCGTGCGCGACCGCCACGCCCAGCGGTGAGACCCCGACGGCCCGCAGCAGGGTCCGTCTCGAGGTGCCCCGGGTGCCGTCGGTGTCCGCACCGGCGTTGTGGCGTCGGTCCGGCTGTTCCGGATTCTCCATTGGTTCACTCCTGTCGGATCGGGTGGTGGTGTCCGGTCGGCGCGCGGCACACGGGGACGGTCAGCGTCCGGTGAAGACGGTGCGGGCCCGCCCGCCGTTCGCGCTGACCCGGACCTCGAACCTGCGCCGGGAGAGGGTCGGGGCTCCGGTGAAGTCCACCCGAACCTGGAACGTCGCGGAGCCGCCGGGCGGGATGCTGGCCGCGACCGGGACCGGGAACCGCTCCGGATCCCGGCTCGTGACGACGTGGCCGGACCTGCCGGCCTTGCCCGGTCCGGTAGGCGCGAAGCCGTCCAGGCGTACGTCGTTGGCGGCCCCGCCGCCGGTGTTGGTCACCTCGACCGTCCAGACCGTCGTGCCCGGGCGGCCGCGGTCTCCACGGTCGACGTCGACCACCCGACCGGTCAGCCGGGCCCGGCCGGGCGCGGTGTCCTCGTCGACCTCCAGCAGCAGCGTGTCCCAGCCCAATCCGTTGCCGTCCCGGGTACCCGCGCCGCGGGTGAACGTGATCGTGTTCCTCCCGACCACCAACATCGACGCCGGGAAGGAGAGCGTGCCGAGCCGGGGGTAGCCGCTACGGTCGGCCTGGCGGGCGATCGTCGAGTCGTTGTTGTTCGGCAGCGAACCCGTGATCCCGCTGGTGGCACCGTTGACCGCCACGGTGGGGCGGCCGCTGCGCTGCATGGAACTGGAGAGCGTGAGGTACGCGGTGCCGCTGTACGCCCGGTCCAGGTCGAACGCGACCGTCCAAGTGCCCGCGTTGGTCTGGGCGTAGTACCAGTCCTGCGGCTCCCAGCTCTCCCCGATGGTGAAGGTCAGGTCGCCCGGTATCCGGGCCGGTTTGTCGAAGTTGCGCGGGTTGGCGAACGTCTCCGGGTCGGTGGCGAGCGCGAACTCGCCGCCCATCCGGTCGGCGGAGCCGATCTGCCAGAGGAAGGTGGTGTGGTTGGTCGGCGCCCACTCGATGTCGCCGAGGTCCTGCTTTCGTCCGCCCACCGTGATTCCGGTGAGTTTGAGCTGGTCGGTCACCGAGCCGCCGGCGGCGAAGACGTAGAGGGTGTACGTGCCGGGCGTGCGGGTGCCCGGCTGCCAGGCCGGCGGGATCCCGGGCAGACTGAAGGTGCCGTCGTCGGCCGTCTTCACGAAGTAGGTCGGTTCGTGGATGGTGTAGACGTCGGTCACGTCCTGGGTGGAGAGCAGGAGCCAGTGCCCGCCGGCGGGTCGGCCGTCGGCGATGCGCAGCCGACCGGTGACCGTGGTGCGTTCGCTGGGCGGCGGATAGAAGGGGTCGGCGATCCAGGACGAGCCGGCCCGGTTCTCCCTGATCTCCGCCTGGGCGGTCCGGGCCGCCTCGGCGATCATCGTGTCCGGGTCGTCCGGGTCGCCGGTGTTGACGAACGTGTACCAGGGCCCGTACAGCCGCTGATATCCGGGGAAGAGCGGGTACGCCGGCAGCCCGTAGTGGTTCGCGCCGAAGTAGTTGCAGATGATCGCGTCCTGGTGGATGGCCAGGTCCTGGTGGTTGGGCCCGACGCCGTAGAAGGCGCACAGCGTCTGGTCGGTCACCCCGCCGAGCGGGGTGAACCAGGCGCCGAAGCCGTGTCCGTAGTGCCCGAACATCGGGTTCTCGTGGTGGTACAGGCTCCATTCGTATTTCGTGTAACGGCTGCCCGGTGGCAGGTTGCCGGAGTTGCTCTCCGGCGACGGCAGGTTCGGGTTGTTGATGCCGTCGATCGGCTGGGTCTCGCCGCCCTGGGTTGCCAGGTAGGCGTACGTCGGCTGCTGGCCCTTGCCGCGCTCCCAGTTGAACGCGTGGTCGAGGATGGCCCGGTCCCATCGCGTGTTCATCCGGACCTCGTTGATCGACTGTGCGACCACTGCGGTGAGGATGTTGTATCCGTAGAGGCCCCGCTTGCCGCGCCGCATGATCAGGTGGTGTTCGTGGCGCAGCTGCGGGCTGGTGTTGTCCACGAACGCCACCTCGACCAGGTCCCTACTGACCCGCAGCACCCGCACCTCGGTGCAGACCAGTCGGCTGGCCCCGCCGGCCGCGTCGACGTAGAACGAGTGCTGCCGGTCCGGGTCGAACGGTGCGGTGCCGTTGAGGTTGTGCGCCAGCTCCACCCCGTCCACCACGACCGAGGTCGCGGTGATCGAGACGTCGGTCCAGCCGGTGAGGATGCCGCCGGCGGCGTCGTCCCGGCCGAACGTGAACCGGATCAGTCCGTTGTCGAGCACCAGCGCGTCGAGGTCGCCCGGGAAGGGGTACGTGCCGGGCGCCGCCGGCGCGCCGTTGATCAGGATTTGAACGTCGGGCGACTTCGGCGCCGCCGAGGCGGCGTCCCGGCCCAGCAGAACGGGTGCCGCGGCGGCGGCACCCACCAGGCCGAGGGCGGTGCGACGGGACATCTCTGCGGCCATGTGACTGACTCTCCTGTTCTCCGTGCCGGGCGTCGGTGGTACGGGAGCCGGCGGTGGCGGGTGAGCGGAATCTTCCTGTCGAAACGGGTGCGCGGGATCCTCCGGGCGGATCTCCGGGGCGGCACGCGCGTCGGCGTCGTCGACGGCCGTACCGGTACGGCCGTCGGATGTCGCGAGGCTGGCGGAGCTGCGATGTGAACGATTCAGCCGGCGGCGCGCGCGGCACCGTCGTCCGGAGAGGTGGGTCTCTGAACGGCTCTTCGAGGCAGGAGAACGATGGCAGGTGGCGGTGCCGGCGCTGCAGCCGCCGTCGACAGGAAAGCGCTTGCTTGAATCGATTCAGGTTTCAAGATTGTTGCGGCCGGGGACACGGCCTGTCAAGGGTCGCCCCGCTAGTCCGACAGCCGGCCCGCTAGTCCGACAGCCGGACCGCCGACGAGTCGGGCCGGTAGAACCGCATCATCGCCGGGTCGACGGCCAACCACACCGGACTTCCCGGGCAGATCCGGAAGGTCGGCGGCGTCTGCACCTTGACTCGCCGACCCGCCAGGTCGACGGTGAGCAGGATGGTCGCCCCGGTCGGCTCGACCACCTCCACCCTGGCCGCCAACCGGTCCGGTCCGTCGGCGTCGAACACCTCGATGTTCTCCGCCCGGACGCCGATCGTGACCTCGCCGTCCGGATGCTCCGCGAGCCCGGACGGGGCCGCGGTGCGCTGGTCGCCGATCCGCAACGCCGGCCGGTCACCGGACCGGTCGAGCCGGGCCGGCAGGAAGTTCATCGGTGGTGCCCCGAGGAAACCGCCGACGAACTGGTCGGCGGGGGCGTCGTACACCTCCAGCGGAGGGCCCACCTGGGCGACCCGTCCCTCCCGCAGCACCGCGACCCGGTCCCCGAGGGAGAGCGCCTCGGCCTGGTCGTGGGTCACGTAGACGGTCGTGGTGCCGAGCTGGCCGACGATGCGCTTCAACTCGGTACGGAACTCCATCCGCAGCAGCGCGTCCAGGTTGGACAACGGCTCGTCCATCAGCAGCACGTCGGCGTCGACCACGATCGCCCGGGCCACCGCCACCCGCTGCCGCTGGCCGCCGGAGAGCTGCGCCGGATAGCGGTCGAGGTAGTCGGTGAGGTGCAGCAGTTCGGCGGCCTCGGCGACCCGCCGGCTGATCTCCGCCTTCGGCGTCCTGCGCATGGACAGCCCGAAACCGATGTTCTGCCGGACCCGCAGGTGCGGAAAGATGGCGTACGACTGGAAGACCATCGACAGACCACGCTCGCGGGCCGGCAGGTCGGTCACGTCCCGGCCGCCGATCTGCACCGTCCCCGAGTCCGGCGTCTCCAGCCCGGCGATCATCCGGAGCAGCGTGGTCTTGCCGCAACCGCTCGGGCCGACCAGCACCAGGAACTCCCGGTCGCGCACCTCGAGGCTGATGTCGTCGGTGGCGCGGGTCCTGGTCCCCGGGTACGTCTTCACCAGGTTCCGCAGCACGATCTGGGCCAACGTCCGTCCTTTCCTCGGTGCCGTCCGAACCGTCGCCGGGCCGTCGCCCCGGCCGGTCGGTCAGCGGATCGTGGTCCCCCACATGTTCAACAGGTAGCGGCGCATGAAGGCGATGAACACCAGGGCCGGCACGACCAGCGCGAACCCGCCGGCGAACCGGAACGCCAGCGGTGAGTCGGCGAGCGTCGACAGCACCTGGGCCGGCAGGGTACGGCGGCCCAGGGTCAGCACCGCCGCGCCGAGCACCTCGTTCCAGGAGGTGACGAAGGTGAAGATGGCGGCGGCGGCGATCCCGGGCAGTGCCTGGGGGAGCACCACCCGGGCGAACGCCCTCGGCGCGGTGGCGCCGAAGACCATCGCCGCCTCCTCGTGCTCGACCGGTACCGCGACGAAGATCGCCGAGGTGATCAGCACCGTGGTCGGCAGCGCCAACGCGGTGTGCAACAGGGCCACCGCGTACGTGGTGTCGTACAGCCCGGTGGCCAGGAAGACCCGGGCCAGCGGAACGGAGAGCACGACGATCGGCAGAGCCCGGGTGAGCAGCAGGAACAACTGGTACGGCTGCCGTCCCCGGAAGGCGTACCGGGCCACCGCGTACCCGGCCGGCACCCCGAGGGCCAACGACAGGACGAGACTGAGCAGTCCCACCTCCACCGAGTTCTGGAAGCCGGCGAGCACCCCGGTGGTGTCCAGGAAGACCCGCATGGTCTCCACCGACGGGTCGGTCGGGACCAGCGGCAGCGGAAACGTGTTCAGCGACTGCCGGCTGGAGAACGCGGCCAGCGCGATCAGGTAGATCGGCAGCCCCATGAAGAGGGTCACCGCGACACAGGCGACGTGCACCACCACGGTCCGGCGCCGGGCGGACCGGGCGCGCCGTACCCGCGGAGCCGACGGCGGCCCGCCGCTCACCGCAGGCCCCCGGTGGTCGGGTCGCGCAGCACCCGCAGGTAGACAACCGCGGTGCCGATCGACATCAGCAGGATCACCAGTGCGATCGCCGCTGCCACTCCCTCGTTCTGCAGCGTCACGTACCACTGGTACGTCTCGCCGACCAGCAGCGGAAAGCTCCGACCGGTGAGCGCCTGGGCGACGGCGAAGGTCTGCAGCCCGAGAATGGTCCGCAGGATCAGCGCCACCTGCAGACTCGGCCGCAGCTGCGGCAGGATCACGTACCGGAGCCGCTGCCAGTACGTGGCGCCGAACACCGCCGCCGCCTCGTCGTAGTCCCGGGGCACGTTCTGCAGCCCGGCCACCACGATCACCAGCACCAGGGAGGTGGCCCGCCACAACTCGGCCAGGAGCACCGCGACGAACATGGTCGTCTGGTTGTCGTAGGACAGCCACGCGTACCCGTCGCCGAGCCCGAGCCGGGCCAGCAGCGAGTTGAGGTAGCCCCGGTCGGCGAAGATGGCCAGCCAGACCAGCCCGGCGGCGAGGTCGCTGATCGCCAGCGGCACGCACCAGACGTAGAAGTAGAACGACGACAGCCTCGGACGTTCCCGCAGCAGCAACGCCATGGCCAGGGCGAACCCGAACTGCAGCGGGATGAGGACGACGATCAGCAGTGCGGTGTTGCGGGTGGCGTCCCAGAAGTACGGGTCGTCGACCATCCGGCGCAGGTGGGCGAGGGTCGTGCCGTCCTGGTCGGTGAACGCCTGCGCCACCCCGACCACGATCGGCCAGAGGAAGAGCGCCGCCAGGAAGAGCACGGAGGGGGCGACCAGCAGCACCGGCGTCGGGATCCGGGAACGCCGTCGACGGCGGGTCGACCCGGGTACGGAAGGCGGAGCCGGCGCCTCCGGGACGTCGGTCACCGCACCCGGCACGACTGCCCCGCGGTGACCAAATCGGGGCGCCAGCACGGCACCTTGACCTCGTCCAGGATCCGGTTCAGTTCCCGGGCCTGCCGGTCCAGCACCTGCTGCACCGGGCGGCGGTCCAGGCAGATCTCCTTGAAGCAGTTCTTGAAAATCTGCGACACCTCGCCGTCCCGGGCGCCGAGCCCGACCGGCGGCAGCGCCAGCACGGCGCCCTCGGCCTCCTGCTGGCGGCGTACCGCCTCGGCCTCCAAGGCGATCGCCGGCGGCAGGTCGGCCGGCAGGGTGGTGTCGACGACCGGGAAGAAGGCGTTACGGCGCAGCACCTCGAGCTGCACCTCCGGGGTGGTGAGCGTCTCGATCACCTGACGGGCCCGGTCCGCCTCGGGCGCGCCCTTCGGAATCGCCAGCCCGGCGACGACGAGCAGGTAGCCGAGTCCCTTCGGGCCGCGGGGCGCCGGTGCCATCACCCAGTCGTCCGGCCGGTCGGCCGGGGCGGCGACGAGCCGGGCGACGTGGTCCCAGGCGATCAGCACCTCACCGCGCTGCAGCGGCTCCTGCATGTTGTCGAAGTTGGTCGACGCCGGGGCTGTCTCGGCCCAGAGCGCCGTCATGTACCGCCAGGCCTCGACCGCCTCGGGGCTACGGAACGTGGTCATCTGGCCGCCGGTGAAGCTCGGCAGCAGGTAGCCCTGGAAGAACCGGTGGTAGAGGCCCTTCGGGCCGCACGGCAGGCCGAGCACCGGTCGGCCGCCGTTGCCCCGCCGGGCGTCGGTGACCCAGGTCAGGAACTGGTCGTAGGTCAGGTTCTGCACGTCGGCGCCGCTCGGCAGCCACTCCAGGGCCCGCTTGTGCACCGCGAGCACGTACGACGCCTGCATCCACGGCAGGTAGGCGGTGGCCCCGCCGCCGAGTCGGCCCAGTTCGGCGATCTCCGGCGGGAACCGCCGGTCGGCGAGCCTGCTGGCCAGGTCGTCCAGGTTGACCAGTCGGTCGGCGTGCGGGGCGAGGTCGCCGTGCAGTCCACCGGCGAGGCTGACCTGGACCCGGTTCGCCGTCACCTGCGAGGTGATGGTGGAGGCGAAGACGTTCGGCTCCACCGGGTTGTACGCGACGCCGCCGCCGGTGACCCGCTCCCGGAGGATCTGTTCGAAGCGCTGGCGTTCCTCGACCGGGGTGAACTGGGTGGAGATGAAGGTGATCGCGCCCTCGGCGTCCGAGCCGGTGGTCGAGGCGCCGCCGCAGGCGGTCAGCAGCGGGGCGGCCCCGGCGGCCAGACCCAGGCCGAGTAGTCGACGTCGGTCGAGAGTGAACTCCCTGGTGGCCGACCCTTCGCGTGGTGCCATCGTGCCTCCCCGTGGTGGTGGCGGCCGGCCCGGTGAGCTGCTGCGGCACCGGGGCCGGCTCGAGCGGAGTGTCACAAGTGCACATATTCGCAAGCATCGTGTCAAGTCGAGTGCCCCGGTCAGCTCCGCCGTCCACCACGCCGCCCGGCCCGTTGTCTTCCCGCGTCCTCCCCCTCCGCCGTCCCGACTCGCCCGTGGTCAGTCGTCGGCCCGGTCCGCCGCCTCGGCCAGCCGACGGGCGAGTGATCCGATCCGGGCCCGCCACCCGGTGAGGGCCGCCGCCCGGTCGGCGACCGCCTCCGCCGGGCCGGTCTGGGTGAGGAGCAGGCGGGCCCCGTGTCCGGTGCCGGGAGTCAGTTCCCACCGGACCCGGCCCTCCGGCCGGTCTGTCGCCGGCCACGCGTACTCCAGCAGGGTGGGGGCGTCCAACGCGGTGATCACCCCGGTCGGGAACTCCGCCGTGGTGAATCCGGGCGGGGGCGGAGCGCCGAGGGCGATCGCGCGGCCGCCGTCGGCGGTGGTCAGAACGGCCCAGACCCGGTCCGCCGGCTGGGTCAGTTGCCGGGCGAAACGTACCCGCCAACCCTCCGAGACAGCCTCGGCAACCCCCTCGTCCAGCCCGAACGCCTCGGCGTACGACTCGTGTAGCAGCCCCGAGGGGCGGCCGGCCGGGCCGGTGGGCCGGCCGTCGGCGAGCCGCTCCAGTTCGTCCAGGCAGGTCCGCCAGCCGGCGGCGTAACTCGCGGCGGCGGGTCGGTCGTCGAAGGTGTGGCTGAACACGAGTAGGCAACCGGAGGCGTCCGGGAGCAGTTCGATCCGGAACAGTTCGGTGTCCCAGCTGAAGGCGAAGAGCCGGGGCGGCTCGTACGCGGTGACCGACCCCACCGACTCGGCCGCAGGATCCTTCCCGAAGCCGAAGGCGATCCGACCGCCCGGTCGCGGCTCCAGCCGTACCTCGGCGGGGAACCACCGACGCAGATGCTCCGGCTCGGTCACCGCCGCCCAGACCTTTGCCGGAGGGTGTGCCAGCCGTCGTTCGATGCGGAGCACCTGCCGTCCGTCCGTGGTCTCCAACCGCTCGTTCACTGTTCCTCCTCCGGCCCGGAGTGCCCGGCCTGGTCTATGGTCTCCGGCATGGTGTCGAGGTGTCGTTCGAGGGCGTCGAGTCGACCCGCCCACATCCACCGGTACGGCGCCAGCCAGGCGTCGAGCTCGGCGAGCGGCTCGGGGCAGAGCTCGTACCAGCGGCGCTGGGCGTCGGGGCGGACCCGGACGAGTCCCGCGTCGCGGAGCACCCGCAGGTGTTTCGAGGTGCCGGGCTGGGTGATACCGAGCTGTTCGGTCAGTTCGGTGACCGACCGTGGGCGCTCCCGGAGCAGGTCCAGGATCCGGCGGCGGATCGGCTCGGCGATGACCTCGAACGGTGTGGGCACGACCCCGAACATACCTAGCCGGTAATATTCCTGCAAGGTCATATACGCGGTGTCGAGCTCCGGTGTGCTCCGTGCGGATCCGGGTAAGGAGAAGCGGCCGTCGGGAGCGGAGGCTCGGGAGGAGGTGCGGGCGATGGTGTCGTCGGATCTGGAAAGCGGCACCGTCCTGCGGACCGTCGCGGACGCCGAGGGGTACGTCGCCCGGATCTGTTTCAAGACCGGACCACCCACTCTGACCGGCGTCGAACTCGAGTGGACCCTGCACGACGCCGCCGAACCGACCCGCCCGGTCACCCCGGACCGGCTCCGGGCCGCGCTCGGCCCGCACGCCCCGACCACCCTCGCGCCGGACGCTCCGGCGGCCCCACTACCCGGCTCCGGCACCGTCAGCGTCGAGCCCGGCGGTCAGGTGGAGATCTCCACCGCCCCCCGTCGGTCGCTCCGCGACCTGCACGACCACACCTCCGCCGACATCCGGCACCTCACCGGGCTGCTTGCCGCCGCCGGCCTGGTCCTCGGCCGGACCGGGATCGACCCCTACCGGCCCCCGACCCCGGTCGTCGACACCCCCCGCTACCGGGCCATGCGGTGCGCCTTCGACCGGCTCGGCGCGGCCGGCCGGACGATGATGTACAGCACCGCCGGGCTGCAGGTCTGCCTCGATGCTGGCACCGCCGACCAGGTGGTCGACCGGTGGGTCGTGGCGCACGCGGTCGGGCCGCCGTTGCTCGCGACCTTCGCCACGGCCCGCCGGCACCAGCGTCGGGAGACCGGCTGGGCGTCCGCCCGGATGGCCGCATGGCTCTGCATCGACCCGGCCCGGACCCGCCCGGTCTGGTCGCCGGCCGCGGCCCCGGGCGACCCGGCCGCCGCGTGGGCCCGGTACGCCCTGGCCGCGCCGCTGCTCTGTGTCCGCCGGGACGGCGACGACTGGACCGCGCCGTCCGGAGTCAGTTTCCGGGACTGGCTGGTCGGCGCGCTGCCCCGGCCACCGACCACCGCCGACCTGGACTACCACCTGAGCACGCTCTTCCCGCCGGTACGCCCGCGCGGCTACCTCGAACTGCGGTATCTCGACACCCAACCGGACGGCGAGTGGATCGCACCGGTCGCGCTGCTCACCGCACTGCTCGAGGACGACCGGACCCGCGACGCCGCCCGGGCCCTGGCCGAGTCGACCGCCGACCGGTGGACCGAGGCGGCCCGGCGCGGGTTGCGTGACCCGGCGCTGGCCCGGGTCGCCGACGAGGTGCTCGACCTGGGACTGCGGGCGTTGGACCGGACCGGTCTGCCGGTGCCGGTGCGGACGGAGATCGAGGCGATCGTGGCGCGCCGGCTGGCCGCCGGGCGGGAGGAACGAGGATGAGTCACACCGAGGAGCGCACCGGCGTCGCGGAACTGACCGGCTCGGGCGAACGGCTGCGCGGACGGATCCACGCGGAACTGACCCGGGCCCGGCGGCGCAGCCAACTGCTCACCGACGCGGTCGACGAGCACGACCTGGTACGCCAACACTCGCCGATCATGTCGCCGCTGGTCTGGGACCTGGCCCACGTCGGCAACCAGGAGGAACTGTGGCTGGTCCGGGACGTCGGCGGCCGGGACCCGGTCCGCGGCGACATCGACGACCTGTACGACGCCTTCAAACACCCCCGCCGGGAGCGTCCGGCGCTGCCGCTGCTCGGACCGGTCGAGGCCCGCTCCTACGTGGCGACCGTCCGGGACAAGGTCCTCGACCTGCTGGCCGGGGTCCGGTTCGGGGACCGTCGGCTGCTCGCCGACGGGTTCGCGTTCGGCATGATCGCCCAACACGAGCAGCAGCACGACGAGACGATGCTCGCCACCCACCAGCTGCGGGTCGGACCGCCGGTGCTGACCGCGCCGCCGCCACCACGGGCGACGGTGCCGGTCGCCGGTGAGGTGCTGGTCCCGGCCGGCGCGTTCCTGATGGGCACCTCGACCGACCCGTGGGCCCTGGACAACGAACGTCCGGCACACCGGGTGGAACTGCCCGCGTACGTCATCGACGCGGCGCCGGTGACCAACGCGGCGTACCTCGCGTTCGTCGCCGACGGCGGGTACGCCGACCCGCGCTGGTGGAGCGAGGCCGGATGGCGGCACCGGTGCGAGGCCGGACTGGTCGCGCCGATGCACTGGCGGCGCGACGGTACGGACTGGGGCTGCCAGCGGTTCGGCCGGTTCTCGCCGCTGATCCCGGACGAGCCGGTGGTGCACGTCAGTTACCACGAGGCCGAGGCGTACGCGGCCTGGGCGGGGAAGCGGCTGCCGACCGAGGCCGAGTGGGAGAAGGCGGCCCGGTGGGACCCGGACACCGGCCGGTCCCGCCGCTATCCCTGGGGCGACGAGGAGCCGACGGCGGAGCACGCGAACCTCGGACAGCGACACCTGGCGCCGGCGCCGGTCGGGGCGTACCCGGCCGGGGCGTCGCCGCTCGGTGTGCACCAGTTGATCGGGGACGTCTGGGAGTGGACGTCCACCCCGTTCCACGGCTACCCGGGCTTCGCGGCGTTCCCGTACCGGGAGTACTCGGAGGTCTTCTTCGGCGAGACGTACCAGGTGCTCCGGGGTGGCTCGTTCGGCACCGACCCGGTGGCCTGCCGGGGCACCTTCCGCAACTGGGACCTGCCGGTCCGCCGGCAGATCTTCAGCGGTTTCCGGTGCGCCCGGGACGCTACCGGCGAGGAGGCGTACGCCGACGACCTGGGCCGGACCCGCTGAATGTGCCGGCACCTCGGCTATCTCGGGCCGCCGGTCCCGTTGGCCGCGCTGCTGTTCGACCCGCCGTACTCGCTGGCCCGGCAGTCGTGGGCGCCGCGCGACATGCGCGGTGGCGGCACGGTCAACGCCGACGGCTTCGGGGTCGGCTGGTACGGCAGCGACCCGGTGCCGCTGCGCTACCGCCGGGACCGTCCGATCTGGTCCGATCCGGCGCTGCCGGCGTTGGCCGCGGCGACCGTCTCCGGCGCGGTGCTGGCGGCGGTCCGGTCGGCCACCGTCGGGATGCCGGTGACCGAGACCGCCGCCGCGCCGTTCGCCGACCACGCCTGGCTGTTCAGCCTGAACGGGGTGGTCGCCGGCTGGCCGGACTCGGTGACCGGGCTGGCCGGCCGGCTGCCGGTCCGGGACCTGCTCCTGCTCGACGCCCCGACCGACGCCGCCCTGGTGTGGGCACTGCTGCGGCACCGGCTGCGGGCCGGGGCGCCGCCGGCCGACGCGGTCACCGAGACGGTCGGCGAGCTGGCCGCCGCCGCGCCCGGCTCCCGGCTCAACCTGCTGCTCACCGACGGACGCCAGGTGGTGGCCAGCGCGGCCGGCCACGCGCTGTCGGTACGCGCCGGCGGGGGATCGGTGCTGGTCTGCTCCGAACCGTTGGACGACGACCCGGGCTGGCGGCCGGTCCCGGACGGCCACCTGGTGCTGGCCACCGCCGACCGGTGCGAGATCCGACCACAGGACTGGTTGATCGAGAGGGGAAGAGGTTGACCGCCGAACCGCTGGAAATCCATCTGACCGACGAGGACCTCGACCGGGCGCTGCGGGCCGACGTCCGGGCCGGGCTGACCGCGGTACCGAAGTGGCTGCCGCCGAAGTGGTTCTACGACGCCCGGGGCAGCGAACTGTTCGAGCGGATCACCCGACTGCCGGAGTACTACCCGACCCGGACCGAACGCGCGGTGCTGGCCGAGCACGCCGGGCAGATCGCCGGGACCACCTCGGTCAAGACGCTGATCGAACTCGGTTCGGGCTCCTCGGAGAAGACCCGGCTGCTGCTCGACGCGCTGACCGCCGGGGGTGACCTCGGCACCTTCGTTCCGTTGGACGTCTCGGTCAGCGCCCTGCGCCAGTCGACCGCGCGGATCGCCGCCGACTATCCGGGACTGCGGGTCCGGGGCATCGTCGGCGACTTCACCCGGCATCTGGACCGGCTGCCGACCGGCGGCCGGCGGCTGGTGGCCTTCCTCGGCGGCACGATCGGCAACCTGCCGCCGGGCGAACGGGCGACGTTCCTGCGGTCCATGCGGGCGGCCCTGGAACCGGGCGACTGGCTGCTGCTCGGCACCGACCTGGTCAAGGACCCCGGGGTGCTCGTACCGGCGTACGACGACGCCGCCGGGGTGACCGCCGAGTTCAACCGGAACGTGCTGCGGGTGCTCAACCGCGAACTGGACGCCGACTTCGACCCGCAGGCGTTCGCCCATGTCGCGATCTGGGACCCGGACCAGCGGTGGATCGAGATGCGGCTGCGGGCCCGCTCCGCGCAGCGGGTCCGGATCCGGGACCTCGACCTCGACGTCGACTTCGCCGAGGGCGAGGAACTGCGGACCGAGATCTCGGCGAAGTTCCGCCCCGAGGACGTGGACACCGAAGTGACCGCCGCCGGCCTCGCGACCCGGGACCGGTGGACCGACCGGAACGGGTGGTTCGCGCTCTCCCTGGCCCAGGCGGTGTGACGAGGCGGCGCGCCCGCGGTGACCCGGCCCACCGCCGCGCCGGATCCCGGTCGGGGTCCGGTAGGCTGTCCGGCAGCGAAGGGGAGTAGCTCCCAACGTCGTGGTCGACACACTGGCGCGTACTGCGCGCCCGGCCACGCGGCCTCACTCCGGTGGGGCGGGCGAGACCTTCGACTCAGGCAGTGATGCCGGGTCGAGGTCGCCGTACCCCTGTCCCGGCACGACCGGGAAAGGGAGTCATGGAAGATTTCAGCGCCGCTCTGGCGATCAGTTTCGGGGTCATCTTCGTCGCCGAACTCGGCGACAAGTCCCAGTTGATGGCCCTCACCTTCGCCACCCGTTTCAAGGCGCTCCCCGTACTGATCGGCATCACCGTGGCGACCTCGGTGGTGCACCTGGCCTCGGTGGCGCTCGGGGTGGGGCTCGGCGCGGCCCTGCCCACCGACTGGATCGCGCTCCTCGCCGGGCTGGCCTTCCTCGGCTTCGCGGCCTGGACGTTGCGCGGTGACAAGCTCACCGAGGAGGAACGCCGCAAGGCGAACCGGACCACCCGGTCCGCGATCATCGCCGTCGGGGTCGCGTTCTTCCTCGCCGAACTCGGGGACAAGACCATGCTCGCCACGGTCACCCTGGCCACCCAGCACGGCTGGTTCGGCACCTGGCTCGGGTCCACCGTCGGCATGGTCGCCGCCGACGCGTTGGCCATCGCGGTCGGCCGGATCCTCGGCCGCCGTCTTCCGGAGCGGGCCATCCGGTACGGCGCGAGCGTGCTCTTCGCGATCTGTGGGCTCTGGCTGCTGCTGGACGCCGTCCGACAGCTCACCTGAGCTGTCGGCGGGCCGCTTCGGGGTCCCGGCACACCCGGTGGCACTCCCACCGGGTGTGTGTCGCCCGCCGACCGGGTACGCCGTACGGTCCGGGACGGACGTTTCGCCCGTTGCCGGCCAGAACGGAGGACTACCGCGATGACCAGGCACGATGAGCCCAACGAGTACGGCTTCGCCGGTGATGCGACGGCACCCCAACCGGAGCCGCCGCACGAGCGGGACGAGGTGAAGGAGGAGGCCGAGGAGGCCGCGGTGCCGGGCTCGGACCTGTCCCGTGAGTTCCGCGAGGCGCTCGCAGACTCCGCACTCGATGACGACGACGAGGAGCCCGGTCAGGGTCGTCCGGGACGCTGACCCTGCACCATGATCCGGCCGGTACGCGCTCCCGTCGGGCGACCGGCCGGATCATCGCATCTCACCGGAGCTCGCGTCCGGCCGTGACCAGGCATCGGAGACCGTGATCCGCTCATTGCCTCCCGTTACTTGTTGGTGCCGGTTGGGCCGAGTGTGGCTACTGAGGGCGTTCAATCATCTACATTCGGTAGGAAACGTCGAGCGACAAGTGTGAACTTTTCATACTGTCGCATTTTTTCGGAGCACTAGAGGTCTTTGGCACCCCACAACCGGTTGGTGCTGAGACGGGAGGCCTGGCCTGATGGAGCTGCACAACTACCTGCGCGCGCTGCGCCAACGCTGGTGGGTGGTACTCGCGACGGTGATGGTCGCGCTCGGGGTCGCCGGATTCCTGACGGTGCGCGCCACTCCGCAGTACGCCTCCTCGGTGACCTTCTTCGTCACCTCACCCGGCCAGGGGATGAGCGACGCGTACCAGGGTGGGCTCTTCCTCCAGCAGCGGGTGAAGTCGTACGTCGACCTGCTGACCAGCGACCGGCTGGCGCAGACCATCGCGGCGGAGGAGCGGGTCGGGTTGACCGCCGACGAGGTCCGGTCGCGGGTCACCGCGCGGGTCGAGGCGGACACCGTGCTGCTCTCCGCGACGGTCGTCGACAGCGACCAGGCCAGGGCGCTGCGGTTGACCGAGGCGTTGGCGGCGCACTTCGTGAAACTCGTGCAGACCATCGAGACCCCGCCCGGAGCCAAGGACGCGCCGATCAAGATCGAGGTGGTCGGCGGCCCCCAGGCCGGTACCGAACCGGTCTCCCCGCGTCCGATGCGCAACCTGGTCCTGGCCGGCCTCCTGGGGCTGGTCCTCGGGGCCGGCCTCGCGGTGTTGCGCGGGCTGACCGACACCACCGTCCGGGACGGCGAGGCCCTCCAGGAGGCGACCTCGGTACCGCTGCTCGGCAGCATCCCGTACGACGGACACGCCCGGTCGAACCCGCTGATCGTCGGTGCCGCGGCCCAGACGGCCCGGGCCGAGGCGATGCGCAAACTGCGGACGAACCTCCGGTTCGTCGACGCCCAGGAGCCGGCCCGGGTCATCGCGGTCACCAGTGCGGTCCAGGCCGAGGGGAAGTCCACGCTGGCCTGCAACCTGGCGATCACCCTGGCCGAGGCGGGCTGGCAGGTCCTGCTGGTCGACGCCGACCTGCGCCGTCCCCGGGTGGCGGGTTACCTCGGCATCCCCTCCGGCGCCGGCCTCACCGACGTCCTGATCGGCGAGGTCGCGGTGGAGGACGTGCTGCAGCCCTGGGGCGACCGGTCCCTGCTCGTCCTGCCCGGCGGATCCGTCCCGCCGAACCCGAGTGAACTGCTCGGCTCCAAGGCGATGGCGGACCTGCTGCTGTCGCTGCGGGAACTGACCGACATCGTCATCATCGACACACCGCCGCTGCTCGCCTTCACCGACGGGGTGGTGGTCGCGGTACAGGCCGACGGGGCGCTGTTGGTCTCCCGGGGCGGCAAGACCCCACGGGCGCAGAGCGCCGCCGCCGCGCGGGCGCTGCACTCCGTCTCCGCCCGGGTCCTCGGCTGCGTACTGAACATGTCGAAGGAGAACAAGATCGACGTGGAGCAGTACCGCGCGTACCGGCGTGGGGCACCGACGGAGAACCTGCTCGGGACGCGGGACGCCGCCCGGGACGCGGCCAGGAACGGCTCCGATTCCGCCCGGATCCCCCCGAACGGCACCGGCTTCGGACTGCCGGTGGACACCGAAGAGCTCAGTCGGGTGTCGCGATGAGGCGCGGCACCGGCTGCGGAGGTGAGCGGGGGATGAGTGATGAGGATCGGAGTCATCTCGTACTGGTATCCGCCCGAGCCGGCGTTCGTACCCGGGTGCCTGGCCGAGGAGTTGGCCGCGCGGGGGCACGAGGTCCGGGTCCTGACCGGTTTTCCGAACCATCCGACCGGGCAGGTCTATCCCGGGTACCGGCAACGGTGGCGGCACCAGGCCGAGGACGGCGGGGTCACCGTCCGTCGGGTGCCGAGCTACGTCAGCCATGACGGTACGGCCGCCCGGCGGGTGGCCCGACAGGTGACGTACGCGATGAGCAGCGCGCTCACCGCACCCGGTTATCTGGCCGGGGTGGACGCGGTGTACGTGCACTTCCCGCCGGCCGGTGCCTACGCGGCGGCCGCCCTGCTCCGGCTGCTGCGGCGGATTCCGACCGTGCTGCACGTCCAGGACGTCTGGCCGGAGGCGGTCGGCGCCGGTTCCCCGGACGGCCGGGCCGGAGCCGGCGGGATGATGTCCGGGCTGCTCGGCCGGACGATGCGGGCCATCTACCGGTCCGCCGCCGGCATCGCGGTGATCGCGCCGTCGATGCGGGACGTGGTCATCGAGCGGGGCGCCGACCCGGACCGGGTGCGGGTGGTCCTCAACTGGACCGACGAGCGGCTGTTCCGACCTGTGGGGCCGACCCCGTCGGCCCGGCGGGCGATCGGCCACCGGGGGCGTACCACGATCATGCACGCCGGGACGATCGGGCCGTTCCAGCGGGTGGACACCGCGGTCCGGGCGGCGGCCGCGCTGGACGGTCGGCTCGACGTGGACCTGGTGCTGGTCGGCTCCGGTCCGGAGGAGCGGCAGAGCCGGCGGCTCGCCGAGGAACTCGGCGCCGGCAACGTCCGCTTCCTCGGCTGGCGTCCGCCGACGGAGATGGCGGAACTGTACGCCGCCGCCGAATACCAGCTGGTGCTGTTGCGCGATCTGCCGGCGTTGCACGGTGCCGTGCCGTCGAAGCTGCAGGCGGCGCTCTCGGCCGGTGCGCCGGTGGTGGCCTCCGCCGGTGGTGACACGGCGGACCTGGTCGAACGGGCCCGGGCTGGCCTCTCCTGCCCGCCCGAGGACTGGCAGGCGCTCGCCGACCGCTTCGCGTTGGCGGCGATGATCCCGAGCGCGGCGCGGGAGGAGATGGCCCGGCGGGCCCGGGACAGTTACCTGGCCCGGATGTCCCTGCGGACCGGCGTCGACCAGATGGAACAGCTGCTCGCCGAGGCGGCGGCGAGTCGGGGCCGCCGGTAGGTCCGCAGCCGGGGCCGACGGCCCCGGCTGCGTAGCGCACCACGGCGGGCGGTGGTGACCGCGTGGCCGCTGCGCGTGCGGCGTCGCCCCGACCTGAAACCCGGGTCGGGGCGACGTCATGTTCATTTCATCCCGATCGCGAGTTTTATTCAAGAAGCGACGAATGCGAGCGGTAAATCGTTAGAAGTACCAGTAGTGGACTCATCAGGGTGCTATAGAGATATGGGACAGTAATGGTGATGTGTCCGATTTCGTCTTGGGCAGAGGAGAGCGGTGGTGGCAGTGGGAGACCTCTCCCCGGGCCGGCGGAGCAGACGCCGCCGGAAGGGCCGGCCGAACCTGCGCCGGCTCCTGCTCACCACCCTGGTGGTCAGCTGCCTGCTCGCGCTCTCGGTCGGCTGGGTGGGGCTGCGGGGCTGGCAGGCGCGGGGACACCTGGAGAACGCGGCCGACCTCGCCCAGGAGCTGAGCCGGCAGGTGCTGGACGGAGAGACGGTCCAGGCACGCCGTACCCTCGCCGCCCTGCAACAGCAGACCGCCGCCGCCCGGTCGCGTACCGACGACCTGGGCTGGCGGGCGGCCGCCCACACGCCGTACGGCGGCCAGACCCTGGTCGCGGTCCGCGGCCTGGCAGAGGGTATCGACGAGCTGGCCCGACGGGCCTTCCCGCCGCTGGTGGAACTCGACTTCGAGGTGCTGCTGCCCCGGACCGGCCGGATCGACCTCGCCGCGCTCCGCGCCGTCCTGCCCACGGTCGCCCAGGTCGACACCGCCGTGCAGGAGGTCCGGGAACGCCTGTCGGAGCTGCCGGCCGACGGGCTGTCCGCCCCGGTCGCGGACGCGGTCCGGCAGACCCGGGCGGAACTGGACCGGCTGGTCGGCTTCACCGGCGCGGTACGCCGCAGTGGTGCCCTGCTGCCGGCACTGCTCGGCGGCACCGGGCCCCGGACCTACCTGATGGTCTTCCAGAACCTGGCAGAACCACGATCGACCGGTGGGATCTTCGGCGCCTACGCGGTCCTGCGGGCCAGCGGCGGCGAGGTGAAGATCCTCAAACAGGGGCCCACCAGTCACCTGGAGATGTTCGAACGCCCGGTACTGCAACTCTCCCGGGAGCAACGGGCCCTCTACACCGACCTGCTCGGGATCTACCCTGCCGACGTCAACCTGACCCCGCACTTTCCCACCGCGGCCAAGCTCTACCGGGAGATGTACCGGCGCAGCGTCGGCGGCACCGTCGACGGTGTGGTCGCCACCGACCCGGTCGCGCTCTCCTACCTGCTCCGCGCCATCGGACCGGTACCGGTCTCCGGGCACCCGACCCTGACCGCCGGCACCGCGGTCCGCAGCCTGCTCTCCGACGCCTACCGGCGCCTCGACCAACCGATCCACCAGGACGGTTACTTCGCCGCCTCGGCCCGGGCCGTCTTCGACGCGCTGTTGACGCGGCCGGTCAACCCCCGGGCGGTGGCGCAGGCGGTCGGCGACGCCGCCGCCGAACGTCGGATCCTGTTCTGGAGCGCCCGGCCGGAGGAGCAGAAGGAGATCGTCGCCAGTCGACTGGCCGGGGTGCTGCCCGACCGGGAGACGGTGAACAACGTCGGGGTGTTCCTCAACGACGGGGGCGGCTCCAAGCTCGGCTACTACCTGAAGCGCGGCGCCGAGCTGACCGTCGGCGACTGCCGCCCCGACGGCCGGCGGGAACTGCACCTGCGGCTCACCCTGCAGTCGACCGCGCCCTCGTCCGGCCTCAGTAGTTCGGTACGCGGCCTGGCGCTGGCCGGTGACCCGTACACCGCCCGGCTAGTGATCTACGTCTTCAGCCCGCTCCGCGGCTCACCGTTGACGGCGCGGCTGGACGGCAGACCGGAACCGATGGGGGGTGGCATCGAGCGTGGCCGGAGGGTCGCCGTACTCGGTGTCGACATCGGCGCCGGACGTACCCGCGTACTGGAGATCAGCCTGCTGACCCAGGCGAACGCCAGCGGCGCGGCCGAGTTGTGGCTCACCCCCGGCACGACGCCATGGACCACCCACGTCAGTCCCGCACCCGCGTGCGGCCAGTAGGTCCACACGCATCCACCACGTCATGCGATCCCAGATGACGGCAAGAGATCAGTAGAGAGAGGATCCACCATGCGGCTATCCCGCATCATCGGCTCGGCCGTGGCGACGCTCGCCACGGTGGGCGCGTTCGCCATCGCGGGGGCGCCCGCACAGGCCCAACCGCTACCACAACCGCCCTACCCGCCACAGGCGCCGGCGCTGACCGTCAGCGACTCGACGGTCGAGGCGGGCGAGGCCTTCACCGTGTTCGGCTCGGGATTCGGCGGTAACGAGCAGGTCCGGCTCGACTTCGCCACCTCGCCGCTCGCCCTGCCCGCACCCGGTGCCCAGCCGGCCGGCGCGGGCTCGGGTGGCGTCGGCGCGATGGACCCGCTCGTCCGCCAGGCGGCCCAGACCGTGTACACCGACCCGACCCGCATCACGGTCCGGGCCAACGCCACCGGCGAGTTCTCGGTCCGGGTCAGGTTCACCCGCCAGCTCACCGTGGTGATCACCGCCACCGGGCTGACCACCGGCCGGGTGGACACCACCACCGTCACCATCGTCACCGCGCAGCCGGGGCTGCCGGTGACCGGTAGCGAGACCGGTTCCCAGATCACCCTGGGTGCGACCCTGCTGATCGCCGGTGCGCTGCTCGTCCTGATCGCCGTCGCGTGGCGGCGCAAGGGCCGGCGTACCGGCGGCCGGTCCCGGCAACTGACCTCGGTCGGCTGACCCCGGTGACCGGGTCGGGCAGCACGCCGACCCGGTCACCGCGACCGGCGCCCGCCCGGCGCGGCACTCGGCCGGCGGGCGCCGGTCCGTGCGGGCACACCCGGCAGGCGCCACCGTGAACGGTCGGGCGGTTCCGGTCCCCGCCCGACCGTCAACGGTCACCCGCCGGTCGCCTGCCGGCTGCTCCGTCCGTCCACTCCCCGTTCCGGGCCACCGGTCGCCTCCCGCCCGCGCGGACAGTCCGCGTCGAGCCGGTGCACCAGGTGCTGGAAGTCGGGGCAGTCGAGGAAGTCCTCCGTCGGACAGGCCAGGGCGTGGTCGAGCAGGTCGCGCGAGGCGGTGGCCCGGACGATCTGGCGGTCCAGTTCGTCCCGGTGGTGCCGCAGCACGGCGCGTCGAGCGGTGGCGTCCTCGGTGGTGAACATGACCCTGAGCCGATCCAACCCGATCCCCACCTGCCGGGCGTGCACGATGATCGCGACCCGGGTCAACTGGGCGGGGCCGTACCGCCGCCGGCCGTTGACCCGGCGGTCCGGTTGCAGCAACCCGACCGCCTCCCAGTGCCGCAGGACGTGGGTGGCGAGTCCGAAGTGGCCGGCGAGCTCCCCGATGCTCATCTCGGCGCCGACCGGCTCGTGCCGTGGGCTTGACTTCATGTTGACATTAACATGCACAGTTGAGCCATGGTCAAGCGAGACAACGCCCGCGCGGCGTGGAACCGGCGGGCCGCGAGCTACGACAGCCGGGGCGACCGGGCGGAACGCCTGGCGATCGGGAACAGCCGGGAGTGGATCTGCGCCCGCGCCCGGGGGCGGACCCTCGAGGTCGCGATCGGCACCGGACGCAACATCGAACGCTATGACGACACGGTCGAGTTGGTCGGCGTCGACCTCAGCCCCGGAATGCTCGCGGTGGCCCGACGCCGCGCCGCGGACCTGGGCCGGCCGGTGGAACTGCGCGAGGCGGAGGCGGAGCGGCTGCCGTTCCCGGACGTCAGCTTCGACACCGTCGTCTGCACGATGGCGGTCTGCGCGGTGGCCGACCGGGCGGCGGCGATCGCCGAGATGTACCGGGTACTCCGGCCGGGGGGAACGCTTCTCCTCGTCGACCACGCGGAACGGCGCTGGCTCCGGGGGAGGCCCGCCGACCTGGCCGTACGCCAGGGATTCGTACCCCAGACCCGGGAACGGCTCCGGCTCGGCCTGATCGAGCGGCTGGCCGCCCGTCGGCCCGGCTGACCCGAGGGCTCGCTCCGGCCGGCCCGGGGGCTGGGTCCGGCCGACCGGGGGCGGGCCAACACGCCGGTGGCGACTCAGCCGGGCAGCGCCGCCCGCACCGCCGGTACCACCTCCTCGGCGAAGATCCGGGACTGCCGTTCCCGGTCGCCGCCGGGCCAGAAGACGAAGGTGTTCATCCGGTGCTCGAGGTGCAGCGTGGTCAACGTCTCCACCCACCGTCGTACCGGACCGTGGAAGGTGTCCCGGTCCTCGGCGGTGACCAGCCCCATCACGTTGTACAGCCGGACGAGCCGGTCGGGGTCCCGGCCGGCGGCCCGGGCTGCCTCGTCGATGAGCGGATGGAGTTCCGTCAGCCGGTCCGGCGGAACGTACGGGGCGGAGACCGACCAGCCGTCCGCCTTCGCCCCCACCAGCCGTACCGCCCGGGGCCCGACCACACCGAGCCAGATCCCGATCCCGTGTGCCGGTCGGGGACCCGGCTGGACGCCCGCCAGCGCGTAGTGTCGGCCCTGGTGGGCGAAGGGCTCGCCGGCCCAGCTCGCCCGGATGATGTCGATCGCCTCGGACAGCGCCGCCCGGCCCTCACCGGGGGTGCGGCGGGGCCCGCCCATCCCGGCGATGGCGTCGACGAAGCCGCCGGCGCCCAACCCCAGCTCGAACCGGCCCCCACTGACCACGTCGAGGCTGGCGGCCTGCTTGGCCAGCATCGCCGGCGGGCGCAGCGGCAGGTTGGCCACGTTCGGGAAGAGCCGGACCCGACGGGTCCGGCTGGCCAGCCAGGTCAGCACCGTGAACGTGTCGAGGAATCCGGAGTTGTACGGGTGGTCCTGCACGCCGACGTACTCGAGACCGTTGTCGTCGGCGATCCTCGCGATCCGTTCGGCGATGGCCAGGCCACCGACGTTCGGGTCCGCGTTCAGGCCGAACCGCACCGCGTGATCCATGCTCACCAGTCTGGCACCGGACGCGCCCGCTCGGCGCCTCCGGCACGTGGTGCCCGCGTACCCTCGGACGGGTGAGCAGCACCGAACCCATGCCCGGGCAGACCGTCCCGCCCGCGGCGACCGCCGTGGCCGAGCCGACCAACGTCCTGCTGCCGGGCCACGACGTACCGCTCGGGCGGTACACCACCGTGCGTCGGCTACTCCCGCACCGCTCGCGCCGGACCATCGGGGCCTGGTGCTTCGTCGACCACTTCGGCCCGGACGACGTCGCCAACCGGCCCGGCATGGGTATCGGCCCGCACCCGCACACCGGACTGCAGACCGTCACCTGGCTGGTGCACGGGGAGATCCGACACCTGGACAGCCTCGGCAGCGACCAGCTGATCCGGCCGGGCCAGCTCAACGTGATGACCTCGGGGCGCGGCATCGCCCACGCCGAGTACTCCCCACCCGACCATCCGCCCACCCTGCACGGACTGCAGCTCTGGGTGGCGCTGCCGGACGGCGCCCGGTCCGGACCGCCCGGGTTCGCCCACCACGCCGACCTGCCGGTGCTCGACGACGGGGACGTCTCGGTCACCGTGCTGGTCGGTGAGCTCGGCGGAGCCCGGTCGGGGGCGGTGGTGCACACGCCGTTGCTCGGTGCCCAGCTCTGGCTGCCGCACGGCGGCACCGCCCGGACCCCGTTGCAGGGTGACTTCGAGCACGGGGTGCTGGTGATGTCGGGTACGGCCGAGGTCGCCGGCGTCCCGCTCGCCCCCGGCTCGCTGCTCTGTCTCGGAACCGGTCGCCGGGAACTCGAGATCCGCGCGGACGGCCCGGCCCGGCTGATGCTGCTGGGCGGGGAGCCCTTCGACGAGCCGCTGGTGATGTGGTGGAACTTCGTCGGCCGTTCGCACGAGGAGATCCTCGAGGCCCGGACGGAGTGGATGGCCGGTGGTTCCCGGTTCGGCAAGGTACACGGGGACGACAGCGCCCCGTTGCCGGCCCCGACGATGCCGACCACCCGGCTCAAGAGCCGGGACCGGCACGGTCGCACGGTCGGGTGACGCCGCCCGCCGTCCACCCACCGGCTCCGTGCTGCTTTGCCGTGCGCCGTGATGGGTAGTCGCCGGCATGGCAACCACTGTGACCACGAGCGTCGAGGAACGCAGACGGCTGGCCCGTCGGCTGGCGGGCCGGGGCCGGGGCTTCGCCGAGGAGTACGGCATCCGGGTCACCAACAACCCGGCAAGCCTCTTCCAGGTGCTCTGCCTGGCGATCCTGCTCCGCCGTACCGGCGACGTCCGGCGCGCCGTCGCACCGGCGCTGGCCCTGTACGGCCGCGGATGGGAGAGCCCGGCCCGGATGCTCCGTTCCCGGCCCGAGGCGCGGGCCGCCGTACTGCGGGAACACGGTCGCGCTACGGACGCGGACCGGGTCGCCGGCACGCTGGGGGACCTGGCCGGCGTCCTGGTCGCCCGTTACCAGGGTGACCTGCGTCGACTCCGCGTCGCGGCCGGGTACCGGCCCGACCGGGAACGGGCCCTGCTCGGCGAGTTGCCCGGGGTCGACGGCGAGGTGACCGACCTGTTCCTGCGCGAGGTCCAGGCGCTGTGGCGGGAGACCGCACCGGTCGCCGACCGGCGGGCTCTCGCCGCCGCCCGGCGGCTCGGCCTGGGCCGGTCGGCGGCCGACCTGGCGAGCCTCGCCGGGGGCGGTGAGTCGGAGCGGCTGGCCTGGCTGGTCGGCGCGTTGGCCAGGATCGACCTGGAGGACACATACGACAAAATCCCTTGTTAGGGGAGAAAGTGCCGTGGGTTCCCCCACAGTTTCCGGAAATTTGGCCGGACGGCCGATGGTGACTCGTAGGATGAGGCGACGGTGATCGCTCATCCGGTTCGGGGAGCGGCCGTTGCCCGGTGACCGCGTCCGGTTCGGACGTGTCGACGCCGGGGCACTGTCGGACGTGGTGCCCTGCCCGCGCCGCCGCGCGGAGGCGGGCGGGGCGCCTCGTCCGGTGCCGTCCCGCGGTGCGACGCCCGCCGGTCCGACCCCCGTGGACCCGACCGACACCGGTCAGTGCGCGAGTCCGGCGAGCAGGTTGATGGTCGCAGCGATGATCACCGCTCCGAACAGGTACGACACCAGGGCGTGCGCGAGCACCGTGGCACGTACCGGACGTGACGTCAGATCGGTGTCCGCCACCTGGAAGGTCATCCCGACGGTGAACGAGAGGTACGCGAAGTCCGCGAACGTCGGCGGTTCCGTCTGGTGGAAGTTTACCCCGCCGTCCTCCCCGGTGTAGTACAGCCGGGCGTACCGGGCGGTGAAGACCGTGTGCACCACGGTCCAGGAGAGCAGCACACTGACGATGCCGACTCCGATGTTCAGGTCCCGGTCCACTCCGCGCACCGACTGGTCGGTGGCGAGCAGGATGCCGATGGCGAGCAGGCTGGCCAGGCCGGCGGTGATCAGCACGACGTCGCGGACCGGTCGGCTCGGGTCCTCCCGGACGGCCAGTTCGGCGGTCTCCTGCCAGGTCCGTCGCGACAGTAGCAGCCAGGCCCAGACCAGGTAGGTGACGGCTGCGGCGTCCCAGCCGATCAGCGGACCCATCACCGGGGAGTGCAGCAGCGTCAGGGGAAGCCCGACGAGAAGCCCGACGACGGTGATGACGGCCACCTGCGTCGAGGCTCGAGGCGGCTGGCGGCGGCTGCGCCCCATGCGTACGCCGGGTCAGATCTGACGCATGTGCCGTGCGACCCGCTGGTGCGTACGGTTGCGGGTCTTCGCGGCCAACTCGGCGGGGGACGCGTCCGGGGCCAGGTCGGTGGCGGCCGAACGGGCCACCTCCTCGGTGTTCCGGTAGTCCACCGGTGGCATCGCCCGCAACGCCTGCAGCACCTCCCGGGGCGCGCCCGCGCGCTCGGCCTCCCGGACGATGTCCTCCTTCGGGGCCGGGAAGTCCATCGACTGCAGGTACCGCAGTACGTCCGCGTTGGTCACCATGGGATTCCGCTCCTCGCCGGTCGTCTCCGCTCCACCGGGCGGCCGGATACCCGTAACCGCGCCGGTCACGCCTGCCGACCGGGGTATGTCGGTGGGCGGCGGCGGCGGGACCGTTATCCTGCCCGGATGCCCAGCCACCCCGTCCGGTACCGCTCAGACGACGAGGACAGTGCCCGCTGGCTCGGCTTCCCGCACCGGCCTGGTGACATCGTGATCAGTACCCGGTCCAAGAGCGGCACCACCTGGATGCAGATGATCTGCGCCCTGCTGGTGTTCCAGGAGCCGGAGCCGCCGGCACCGCTCGCGGAACTCTCGCCCTGGCTGGACTGGCTGATCGTCCCCCGGAACGAGGTCTTCGCCCGGCTCGCCGCGCAACCGCACCGTCGGTTCGTCAAGACCCACACCCCGCTGGACGGTCTCCCGCTGGACCCGACGGTCACGTACATCGTGGTCGCCCGGGACCCGCTCGACATGGCGGTCTCGCTGTACCACCAGAGCGGCAACCTCGACCGGGAGCGGATCCGGCAACTCACCGGAGCGCCGGCCCCGGCCACCCCACCGGGTGTCCGGCCACCGCTGCGGGAGTGGCTGCTGCGCTGGATCGACCGCGAGGTCGAACCGGCCGAGGCCCTCGACTCGCTGCCGGGCGTGCTCTGGCACCTCTCCGACGCCTGGGCGCGGCGCGACCAGCCCCACATCCTGCTCGTGCACTACGCGGACCTGGTCGCCGACCTCGACGGGCAGATGCGCCGGATCGCCGACCGGCTCGGTATCGGGGTGCCGGACCGGCGGTGGCCCCGGCTGGTCGAGGCGGCGACCTTCGACCGGATGCGGGCCCGCGCCGACCGACTCGCCCCCGATCCGGCCGGGGTCCTGAAGGACCGCGGGGCGTTCTTCCGACGCGGCGGGTCGGGCGCGGGCCGCGAACTGCTCAGTGCCGACGAACTCGCCCACTACCGGGCCCGGGTGGCCCGGCTGGGGCCACCCGAGCTGATCGCCTGGCTGCACGGCGAGCGGGGGCCGGGCGTCATCCGTTGACCCGTGCCGATCTCGGTGCGGGGCCCGGGGCGGTCCGGCGTGGGTCAGACCACCGTGTCGGCGTCCCGGACCCGGATCAGGCCACCGTGCCGGCGTCCCGGAGCCGGCGGATCCGCGTGGTGTCCAGCCCCAGCTCCGCGGCCAGCAGTTCGTCGGTGTGCTCACCGGGTTGCGGCGGAGGCCGGAGGATCGCCCCGGGGGTACGACTGAACCGCGGTGCCGGCGCCGGCTGTGCCGCACCGGCGTGCTCGACGAAGACCCGGCGGGCCGCCAGGTGCGGATGCTCCGGTGCCTCCCGCCAGTCCAGCACCGGCACCACACAGGCGTCGGTGTGCTCCAGCAGCGCGGCCCAGTCGTCCCGGCTCCGGGTCCGGAACAGCCGGGCCCAGGCCCGGCGCAGCGCCGGCCAGTTCGCCGGGTCGTCCCGGTCGAGCGCCTCGTCCGGCGGCAACGGAAACCCGGTGAGCCGGACCAGTTCGGCGTAGAACCGTGGTTCGACCGCGCCGACCGCCAGGTATGCGCCGTCGGCGCACTCGTAGGTGTCGTAGTACGGCGCACCGCCGTCGAACATGTTGACCCCACGGTCGTCCTGCCAGCGGCCCATCCCGCGCAGTGCGTGGATCATCGTGGACAGCAGTGAGACGCCGTCCACCATGGCCGCGTCCACCACCTGCCCGGCCCCGCCGCCACGTACCTCGTACAGTGCGCAGACCACACCGAGGGCCAGCAGCATCCCGCCGCCGCCGAAGTCGCCGACCAGGTTCATCGGCGGCACCGGTCGCTCGCCGGCGCGGCCGATCCCGTGCAACACGCCGGTCAGGGCCAGGTAGTTGATGTCGTGTCCGGCGTGCCCGGCGTTCGGGCCGTCCTGTCCCCAGCCGGTCATCCGCCCGTAGACCAGCCGGGGGTTGACCGCCAGACACTCCGTCGGCCCCAGGCCGAGCCGTTCGGTGACCCCCGGCCGGAAACCCTCGACGAGGACGTCGGCGGTACGGGTCAGCTCGAGCACCAGCCGCCGTCCGTCCGGTTTCCGCAGGTCGACCGCGAGTGAGCGGCGTCCCCGGTTGAGCAGGTCGGGATGGGGGGTGCCGAACCGTTCCGGGCGTACCTCGGTGACCCGGTCGATCCGGATCACGTCCGCGCCGAGGTCGGCCAGGACCATCGCGGCGAACGGAGCCGGTCCGATGCCGGCGAGTTCGATGACGCGGAGACCACGGAGCGGGCCGGTCGCGGGTGCCGGCCGGGTGTCGGTCATCGCCGAACGATAGGACACTCGGGCCGGAGTTGGCGGGTACGACAACCGGCAGGGCCTATCGTCGGCGGGGGAGTCACCAACCGTGGTCAACAGCGGACAGAGCGCTGTCTTGCTGTGTGTCGGCAGGCGCCGATGGACGGTGGCACCGGTGGCGGAGCGGCAGGAGCGGAGCGAGATGCGTACCGGCGAGCAGGTGGAGCCAGGGGCGACCGTACCGGGGGCGGGCCCGGCGTCCGGGGGACCGGACATCGCAGCGCCCGCGCCGGGTTCCCGTGCCCGACCGGAGCGGCACTGGTGGTGGCGCCTGGTCGGTGCGCCGCCACCGACCCGGGCCGAACGCCTCGGCCGGTGGGTCGGACTGCGGGTGCTCCGGCTTCCCGGCCGGGGCCGGTTGCTGGTCCTCGCCGGCTCGGTCGACCGGCTCCGGGACCTGCTCACCCTGCCGGTCTCGGCGACGTCGACCCGGCGTACGACGATCGTGGTGGCGTACTGGCGGGCGCCCCGGCGCGGCTGGTCACTCGGCATCGGCCCGCTCGACCACCTCCGTCGGCACCGGGTCACGCTGCCCTACCGCGGGCGTGGCCCGGCCAGCGTCGCCGTCCGGCTCTCCCGGCCGACGCGGCTGCGCGACGTGCTGCGGGCGGCGCTGCCCGCGCTCACCCCCGACCGGCCGCTGCCCACCCCGGCCAGCGCGGAGCTGACCTGCTGGGACACCCTGCCCGACTACCTGCCCGGCCGGCCGGTCGCGGTCCTGACCGGCAACCGGCTGCCGGTCGACACCGAGATCCGCGCCCACGACCTGGTGCTGTGGACCGACTCGCCGCCGCCCGCCGATCCGCCGCCGCCCGCCGACGGAACCGACGGAACCGACGGGCTCACGCTGCCGCCGCCCGCCGCGCCGTCGTACGCCGCGGGGTGGGTCACCGGCCGGCACGGGCCACGGCCCGGCACCGGCCCGGCGACGGTGCTGGTGGACGCGCGCCGGGTCAACCCCCGGGGCCGCCGGGCCGACTCCTACCGGTCGGACGCCCCCCGGATACGGCTGGACTTCGCCGCACGGCCGCCGGGGCGACGACGCCCGGGTGTCGGGCCGGTGGACGGACCCGGGCTGACCGCCGCCGACCTCGCCACCCTCCGGCGGGTCGGCGTCGTCGACTGCGCCACCGTGCCGGACACCGACCCGGTCGCGGTGGCGGCGCTGCTGGTCCAGGTGGCGATGACCGGGGCGACGCTGTCCGCGCCGGCCCTGCCGGAGCGGGTCGCCGCGCTGCTCACCCCGGAACTGCGGGAGATCGTCGGTACGCCGGTGCCGGAGGACGGTCCACTGGCCCGGGAGGCCCGCAGTGTCCGGCAGCGTCGGGCGGCCCTGCGCGGGCACGCCACCGGGTTCGCGCTACCGCGACTCGCCGCCGCCCCGTTTCCCGGGCTGCCCCACCCCCCGTCGGTGAGCGCGATCCTGGCCACCCGCCGCCCCGACCTGCTTCCGGCGGCGGTACGCACGATCGTCGGGCAGACCTACCCGAACCTGGAACTGCTGCTCTGCCTGCACGGTTGTGCACTGCCCGAGCCGGTACGCGCCCTGCTCGCCGCCGGCGGACGGCCGTACGAGGTCGTCGAGGTGCCGGCGACGGTCAGTTTCGGCGCGGCGTTGGGCGCCGCCACCGGTCGGGCCCGGGGCAGCCTGGTCACCAAGTTCGACGACGACGACAGCTACGGCGCCGAGCACGTCTGGGACCTGGTGCTGGCCCGGCACTACTCGGGCGCGACGGTGGTCGGCAAAGGTTCGGAGTTCGTCCACCTGGAGACGCTCGGCATCACGATCCGGCGTCCGTCCGGTGCCGCGGAGAGCGACGCGGAGGTGGTGGCCGGCGGAACCATGCTGATCGGCCGGGGGGATCTCGAAGCGGTCGGCGGTTGGCGGCCGGTGCCCCGTTCGGTCGACCTCGGACTGCTGCGGCGGGTCCGTCGGGACGGGGGCATCGTCTACCGCACCCATCCGCTCGGCTACGTCTACCACCGTCGGGCCGCCGGCCACACCTGGGATCCCGGCCAGGACTACTTCCTGGACAGCGCGTACGCCCGCTGGTCCGGCCTGCCCGCCGAACTGCTGGACGGACCCGTCTCCTGACCGGTCGCGGCCCCGTGTGGCGGGCAGGTACCGGGGTTCGGCTTCGGGGTCGGCGCGCGGGGTGGTAGGACTGTCGGGTGGGAATTGTCTCTCCGGGCTTCCAGGGACGGCGTCGTCCGAGCGAGCCGGCGCTGCCGCCGGGTCAGTACCTGACCGAGGACTTCCCGGTGCTCTCCGCCGGCCCCACCCCACGGGTGCCGCTGACGGACTGGGAGTTCGTGATCACCACGGAGACCGGTGCGGAGTACCGGTGGACCTGGGACGAGATGTGGTCGCTGCCGACGGAGACCCCGACGGTGGACATCCACTGCGTGACCCACTGGTCGAAGCTCGGCACCAGTTGGGAGGGGGTCTCGCTGGACACCCTGCTCGACGGGATCGAGACGGCCGCCGACTACGCGCTGGTGCACTCGTACGGCGGCTACACCACCAACCTGCCGTTGGACGACCTGCGTGACGGGCAGGCCTGGATCGTCCACCGCTACGACGGCGACGACCTGCCGTCCGAGCACGGCGGCCCGGCCCGGCTGCTCGTCCCGCACCTCTACTTCTGGAAGTCGGCCAAGTGGGTACGGGGTATCCGGCTCGGGCTGACCGACGAGCCCGGTTTCTGGGAGACCGCCGGCTACCACGATTACGGTGACCCATGGCGCGAACAGCGGTACCAGGGCGACTGACCAACCGGGCCACCTGGCGGGTGGCCCGGTTGGTCGACCGTCGCCAGGAGACGGAGACGGCCGCGACGCTGGTGCTGGAGGTGCCGGACTGGCCCGGACACCAGCCCGGCCAGCACGTCGACCTGCGGTTGACCGCCGACGACGGCTACCAGGCGGCGCGCAGCTACTCGATCTCGGCGCCGGTGGACGGTGACCGGGTCGAGGTGACGGTCCAGCGGGTGCCCGACGGCGAGGTGTCGCCGTACCTGGTGGACGTCTTCGCGGTCGGTGACCCGCTGGAGGTCCGGGGGCCGATCGGCGGCTACTTCGTCTGGCGGGTCACCGACAGCGCGCCGGTCCTGCTGGTCGGTGGCGGCTCCGGGATCGCGCCGCTGATGGCGATGGTCCGGGCCCGGCGGGCGGCCGGTAGCCGGGTGCCGTTCCGGCTGGTCTACTCGGTCCGTACCGAGCAGGACATCTACTTCGCCGACGAGTTGCGTCGACGGGTCCGGGACGACCAGGGGCTCGACGTGACCTACCTCTACACCCGCCAGGCGCCGGAGGGCTCGTCGGCGAGCCCGCACCGGATCGGCGTCGCCGACCTGAACACCCACGGCTGGCCACCCCAGCTCGAGCCCGCCTGTTACGTCTGCGGTCCGACCGGTTTCGTGGAGACCGTCGCGGACATCCTGGTCGCGCTCGGGCACGAGCCCCGCCGGATCCGCACCGAGCGGTTCGGCCCGACCGGGGGCTGACCGCCGGACCGACCACGGACGACCCGGAGCCGACGACGCCGACTGTCGGCCGCCTGTCCCGGGTCACACCGACCGCGTCGAGCCCGACTGTTTGGAGACGAGATGACCGACCAGTTCTATCCCGAGCAGCCGGCGATGGACTACCTGGACGGCAACATGCTGGCCGGACCGCTGGCCGAACTGTTCGCGGTGGACCTGAGTACGGCCACCGGCCGGTGCGCCTCGTGCGGGCGCACCGGTCCGGTGGCCGGCCTCCGGGTCTACGCGAACGCGCCCGGCGTGGTAGCCCGCTGCCCGTCCTGCCAGGAGGTCATCCTCCGGCTGGTCCGGACCCCGACCGCCGCCTGGCTGGACCTGCGCGGCGCGACCTTCCTGCAGGTGCCGATGCCGGCCGAGCCGGTCATGATGCCGGGGCCGAACCCGGTCGCGATGTGACCGTCGCCGCCTGATCCTGGTCGGCTGCCGTTTCCGGCCGTTCCCGCGCCGGCGCGGTCGACCGCCCCCACGCGGTCGGGTCCGTGACGCCCGTGGCCACCGGTTCGGTCGGGTCGCCGGTCGGGGCCGTCACGCCCGTGGCGGTCGGCGCGGTCCCGTCCGTGGCGGCGAGTCGGCCCCAGAAGGCGACGGTGAGCAGCCCCGTCGCCACCCCGGCGACCCAGAACGGGGCGGTGAGGCTGTCGGTCAGGGTGGCGAGGATCCCGCCGAGCAGGCTGCCCAGCGCCGCGCCGCCGAGGTCGAGCAGCCCGTAGACGCTGTTCACCCGCCCGCGCAGGTGGTCGGGGACCAGCCGGGCCCGCAGTCCCATCACCAGCGCGCCCCAGACCATGGTGTGCACCCCGAACAGCGCCAGCACCGCCGCGGCCAGCCACGGTTCCCGGGTCGCCGCCAGCACCAGGTGGGTGCCGGTCTCGATGATCAGACCGGCCCGGAGCAGCGCCGGAGTGCCGTACCGGCGGCGCAGCCGTGGCGCGAGCCCGGCGCCGAGCAGGCCGCCGGCCGCCGAGGCGGTCAGCAGCACCCCGAAGCCGACCTCGGACAGGCCGAGCCGGTCCCGGCAGTAGAGCACGAACACCGCGAACGCCGCGCAGAACACCAGGTTCATCAGGCCGAGGCAGACCGCCAGCATCCGCAACACGGCGGACGACCACAGCGCCCGGAGACCGGCCCGGACCTCGGCCGGCAGGCTCCGCCGGACCGCTGTGTCGCCGGCCGTCGACCGGTCGTCCGGCACCGGGCGCCATCGGAGTACGGCGAGCAGCAGCGCCGCGACCACGAAGGTCGTCGTGTTGAACCCGAACGGCACCGCCACCGCGACCACGAAGAGGTACGCCCCGAGCGGCTTGGCCACGAACTGGTTGCCGACCACGAACGTCGCCTGCAGCCATCCGTACGCCTGCTCGAGGCGCTCGTCCGGCACGACGGCGGGCAGCAGGGCCGTCGCGGCGGTGTCGGCGATCGTCTCGCCGGTGCCGAGCAGGAAGAAGGCCAGGTAGACGACGATCAGTAGGACGGAGGGGGCGGGGCCGGCCAGCACCGCCCCGACCAGCGCGGCGAGGACGCCGGCCCGACCCAGGTTGACCACCACCATCACCCGGCGGCGGTCGTACCGGTCGACCAGCACGCCGCCGATCAGGGCGAACAGCAGCCAGGGAAGTTGTTGGGCGACAACCGCCCCGGCGATCAGTGCCGGATCAGCGGTGAGCGAGGCGACCAGGAGGGGACCGGCCACCATGGTCACCCCGTCGCCGAGGTTGGAGACCGCGCTGGCGGCCCAGAGTTTGCCGAACTCCCGGCCCAGCGGGCGGGGTCGGTGGGTTCCGGACGCGTCGGAGCGCCCGGAGTCGACGTGCGAGAACACGGAGAACTCCTCGGAAGCGATGCGGCGGCGCCGGACGAGGGCGCCGGAGATCAGCCGCCCGGACGGGGCGGCCTGGTGGGATCGATCGCTTCGAGCCGGAGGTCGACGGGGCGCGTTACCGCCACGTACGCCGAGCGGACCGGCGTACGTCGAGGTGGCGGGATCAGCGGGCGGTGGACTTCCGCGCCGAAGCGGGTACCTGCACCGTGCCGAGGAGAGCCCTGTCCATGATCACCCTCCTGGTGTTCTACGTCGAATGACGGGAGCGTACCGGAAGGGTCCCGGCCCCGGAACCCGGTTGAGTCGGGCCCGGGCCGTCGCGAGACTCACCCGGTGGCTGATTTCGCGGAACTCGTCGCCGAGGGTATCGCCGTCCCGGTCGACGGGTGGGACTTCTCCTGGTTCGCCGGCCGGGCCACGGAGCAGCGGCCGTCCTGGGGCTACGCCCGGTTGATGGGTGAACGGATGGCGCTCGCCGACCGGGCGGTGGACCTGCAGACCGGCGGCGGTGAGGTGCTGGCCGGCATCCCGAAGCCGCCACCGGTACTGGTGGCCACCGAGGGCTGGCCACCGAACGTGGCGCTGGCCCGGCAGCGGCTCGCCCCCCTGGGCGGGATGGTGGTCGAGGTCGGGGAGGACGCCGACCTGCCGTTCGCCGACGGTGCGTTCGACCTGGTGGTGAGCCGCCACCCGGTGACCGTGCGCTGGGCCGAGGTGGCCCGGGTGCTGGCCCCCGGCGGCACCTATTTGTCCCAGCAGGTCGGTCCCGGGTCGGTACGGGAACTCACCGACTTCCTGATGGGACCGCAGCCGGTCGGGCGGGCCCGCGATCCGGAGCGGGCCCGGGTGGCCGCGACCGCGCTCGGACTGGACGTGGTGGACCTGCGGAGCGAGGCGCTGCGGATGGAGTTCTTCGACGTCGCCGCCGTGATCGTGTTCCTCCGCAAGGTGGTCTGGACGGTGCCGGGTTTCACCGTCGACGGTTACCGGGACCGGCTGCTGGACCTGCATCGGCGGATCGAATCCGACGGCCCGTTCGTGGCGTACTCGCGGCGGTACCTGTTCGGGGCCCGCAGGCGCGGCTGAGTCGACCCGGTGCCCCGGGCGCCGGGGCGGGGCGGTGCCGGGCGGGACGGTCGGCCCCGACCCGGCACCGCGTCCGACTTCCGGTTCAGTAGCCGTTCGCGACCTGGTTGTGCAGCGGTTCGCCGGCCAGGAACCGACGCAGCTGTGCAGCGGCGAGCCGGTACATGCGGGGCAGCAGTCCGTGCACCTGGGCGCCCACGTGGGGCGTGATCAGGACGTTCGGCAGCTGCCACAGCGGGTGCCCGGCCGGCAGCGGTTCGGGTTCGGTGACGTCCAGCACCGCAGAGATCCGGCCGGTGGCCAGTTCGGCGAGCAGCGCCGCCGGGTCGGCGACCGGGCCGCGGGCGGCGTTGACCAGCATGGCCCCGTCCCGCATCGCGGTCAGGAACCGGGCGTCGACCATGCCGCGGGTCTGGGCGGTGAGCGGGACCAGCAGGACCACGATGTCGGCGCTCGGCAGCAGTCGGGGCAGCTCGTCGACCCCGTGTACGCCCTCGGCGGGCCGGGCGGTCCGGGCGACCAGGGTCAGGTCCACCTCGAACGGGGCGAGTCGGGCGGCCAGGGCGGACCCGATCGAACCGGCGCCGACGATCAGGATCCGCCGGCCGGCGAGCTCGTCGGTCGGGGCGTACCGGTCGTTCGCCCAGATTCCCTGGTCCTGAGCCCGGACGAAGGACGGGATGGCCCGCAGTTGGGACAGGATCCCGGTGACCACCCATTCGGCGGTGGCCGAGTCGTGCACGCCCCGGGCGTCGCAGAGGGTCACCCCGGCCGGCAGGCGGTCGAGCCAGGCGTCCGCGCCGGCGCTCGGCAGCTGTACCACCCGCAGGTCGGGCAGTTCGGTGACCAGGTGGTGCATCGGGGTCTGGTCGAGGAACGTGGGCAGCCAGAACTGAACCCCGTCCGGTGCCGAGGGGAGCGCCTGCGGGTTGTCGGCGACCTCGACGAGAACACTGTCCGGGAGGTCGCCGAGCAGCGGTATGCCGGCTTTATGAGGAATCCACACCTTCATGTCGGGCAAGGCTAGTTGGCCAGCTGCCGTCGATGCCTGCCTGGTCGGTGAAATGTGCTGGTCAACGGCTTGTGAGGCCGGTCATAGCCGGCGGTTCCCGGCCGTTGCGAGGTGTTGGCACACTGTCGCGATGCCCGTGCTTCGATCCGTCGTCGACACAGTTGTCTCACCCTCCTACGGGGTGTTCTGTCTGCACTCGCGGGGCGAACACGAATATCGTGATCTTGCCGAGGCGGGGCGACGCGCTTTCAGGGACGGGATCGGGTTCGCGGCGAGCGCCGTCGGGGTTGCCGCAACGGAGGTGGGCTGGCCGAGAGTGTCCGTGGAGACCTGGTCACGGATGCCGCTGATCCTGCCGGACGAGCGGCCGTTCGACTACGCGCGGGAAGGCTTTGTCGTCTTTCCCGACGAGCGCTGGTGCATCATCGAGTCGTGCGACTCCGCGGTGCAGGTCGGCGTCGAGTTGCCGTCGGGGCCCGGTGAGTACGGGGTACGAGTGGTCGCGTACCACCACAACACGGTGCGCGACCGGTATGAGGAGGCGCGCGCCGGGTCCGCCGAGGAGTTCGCCGCCGCGCTGACCGAACTTCGGCAGCCGGATTCCGCCGCGCGGGAGTGGTACCGGATCCAGTTGTGGCCGGTGGGCCGGGGCCGTTAGCCACACCCCGGCGGCTGTTCTCCGTACATGCCAGCAGACCCCCGATGCACTAGAGTTCGATCATCGATTCGCAGGTCGCGCCGATTGGATCGCGCTCGACCGGTCCGGTGGACGACCGCCCGGACGGACCCCACCGCCGGGGCCGGACCATTCACCAGCGACAGCAGCGCGGAGCACCCCGGAGGGACCCGTGACCACCCCCCAGCTCACCGACATCCACCCGGCCTGGTTGCCGCCCGAGGTGTTCCGGGCCATCGGCTCGCGTCACACCCTCGTCCGGGGCGCCGGCCTGCTCGTCGAGACGGTCCGACAGGAGGTCGCCGACGCCGCCGCCCGCTACGGCGGCGCTCTGCGGCAGTCGACCGCCGGGACGGAGTCGGCCGACCCGTCGTACGACCTGGTCTTCGCGCTGACCACGGAACCCGGGCTGCCCGCCGGCGCGGACGCGGTCCAGGCCGAAGTGGCGGCCGGACCCGTGCCGCTCGGCGCCGACGGGTTCGCCCTGGCCCGCCGCGCCGGGGGCACCGTGGTCCTGGCCGACGCGCCGGCCGGGCTGCTGTACGGCCTCTTCGAGGTGGTCCGGCGGGGCGAGGCGGCGTTCGGGGCCGACCTTCCGGTCGAGCGGCACCGGCCGACGAATCGGCTGCGGATGCTCAACCACTGGGACAACATCACCGCGCACCCGGTGATGGGCCAGGTCGAACGCGGCTACTCGGGCGGCTCGATCTTCTGGCGGGACGGCGCCCTGACCCCCGACCTGGCCCGGGTACGGGCGTACGGGCGACTGCTCGCCGCCAGTGGCGTCAACGCGGTCACGGTGAACAACGTGAACGTGCACGTGGCCGAGGCGCGGCTGCTCACCGACCGGCTCGGTGACCTGGCGGCGATCGCCGACGAGCTGAGGCCGTACGGGATCCGGGTGCACCTGTCGGTCACCTTCACCGCGCCGGTCACGCTCGGCGGGCTGTCGACCGCCGACCCGCTCGACGAGCACGTCCGGGCCTGGTGGGCCAAGACCACCCGCCAGGTCTACGACACCATCGCCGACTTCGGCGGCTACGTGGTGAAGGCGGACTCGGAGGGACAGCCGGGCCCGTTCGGGTACGGTCGCAGCCACGCCGACGGGGCGAACGTGCTCGCCGAGGCGGTGGCGCCGTACGGGGGTGTGGTGCACTGGCGGGCCTTCGTCTACAACCACCGGCAGGACTGGCGGGACCGCTCGACCGACCGGGCCCGGGCGGCGTACGACCACTTCGCCCCGCTCGACGGACAGTTCCGGGACAACGTCATCCTGCAGGTGAAGTACGGTCCGATCGACTTCCAGACCCGCGAGCCGGTCTCACCGGTGATCGCCGCGATGCCGGCCACCCGGCTGGCGGTGGAGTTGCAGGTCACCCAGGAGTACACCGGCCAGCAGCGGCACGTCTGCTATCTCGGTCCACTCTGGTCGGAGGTGCTCGGTTTCGGGTTGTGGGGCGCGGACGGCCCGACCGTCGCCGACGTCGCCGCCGGCGCGACGGCGGAGGTCGCCGGCCGGCGGGTGGCGGTCACTGGCCAACCGACGACGGTCAGCGACCGGAGCCCGCGCGGCACCGGCCCGACCGGCGCCGGCGGGGGACTGGCCGCCGTCTCCAACGTCGGCGACGACCGGTTCTGGACCGGCCATCCGCTCGCCCAGGCGAACCTGTACGCCTTCGGTCGCCTCGCCTGGAACCCCCGACTGGACCCGCTGACGGTCCTCGACGAGTGGATCGACCTGACCTTCGTGCCGGCGGCGACCGGTGATCCCGACCGGCTGCGTCGTACGCTGCACGAGATCATGGACGACTCGTGGCGGACGTACGAGCGGTACACCGCCCCGCTCGGCGTCGGCTTCATGGTCCGTCCGGGCAACCACTACGGGCCGGACGTGGACGGCTACGAGTACACCCCGTGGGGCACCTACCACTTCGCCGACCGGGACGGCGTCGGGGTGGACCGGACCCGGGCCACCGGTACCGGCTTCACCGGCCAGTATCCGGCCCCCTGGTCCGACGTGTACGAGTCACCCGACACCTGCCCCGACGAGCTGCTGCTCTTCTTCCACCATGTGCCGTACGGACACGTGCTGCACAGTGGCGTCACCGTCATCCAGCACATCTACGACACCCACTTCGCCGGGGTGGACCAGGTGACCACGCTGCGGCGACGCTGGGCGGAGATCGCCGACCTGGTCGACCCGGCGGTGGCGGCCCGGGTGGCCGAGCGGCTCGACGAGCAGGTCCGGTCCGCCACCGAGTGGCGTGACCAGGTGAACACCTACTTCCACCGCAAGTCGGGGGTGCCGGACGCGCACGGCCGCCGGATCCACTGAGGACGGCCGGGACCCGGTGCGGCCGGTGCGGTGGCGTTGTCCGCCGCACCGGCGGGCGTGGTCACCCGTCGGCCGGCTCCTCGCGCACCACACGGACGCCGTACGGCTCCAGCCGGACCGGCTCGCCGGGCGTGACCCGGTCACCGGTCAGCAGGTCGAGTCCGGCCGGGGCCGGATCCACCTCGACCGGCTCGGACCGGTGGTTGAGCAGGAACCGCAGCCGGGTTCCGTCCGGGGCGACCCGGACCGTGCTCTCCACCTCCGGCACGTCGGCGTACGGCCCCAGCAGGTCGTGCCGGGACAGCACCTGGCGGACCACCCGGTCGACGCCGGCCCGGTCGAGGTGTGTGCCGACGTACCAGCCGTGGCCGGCGCCGAAACGGTTCCGGGTGACCGCCGGGGTGCCGGCGTAGAAGTCGGCCCCGTACCGGCCCACCACCTCCGCCCCCTGCGGGATCACCAGTTCGAAGACCAGCCGCGACTCGACCCCCACCTCGCTGTCGCCGACGGTCAGCCGTACCGGGTTCACCACCTCGGCCTCCCGGGCGTCCCACTCGTCGACCCGGATCCCCAGCAGCGCCCCGAGCGGCCCCGGTACGTCCGTCAGGAATGCCTGGTCGTGCACGTCGACCCGACCGGAGAGGAACGTGGTCAGCACCGAGCCGCCCCGGGCCGCCACCGCCTCGAGCCGCTGCGGCAGGTCGTCCTTGACCATGTGCAGTACCGGCGCGACGACCACGTCGTAGCGGGTCAGGTCGGCGGTCACCGGCAGCACGTCAACGTCCGCCCCCGCGTCCCAGAGCGCCCGGTAGTAGGCGTGCACCACCTGCTGGTAGCGGACCAGCCGGGACGGCCCGTCGGAGATCTCCACCGCCCACCAGCTGTCCCAGTCGAAGAGCAGCGCGACCCGGGCCGGGGTGCGGGCGCCGAGCGTCGTACCGCCGAGCCGGTCGAGTTCGGCACCGAGCGCGGCCACCTCCCGGAAGACCCGGGTGTCGTCACGGCCGGCGTGTCCGATCACCGCACCGTGGTACTTCTCGCAGGCGCCCCGGGAGGCCCGCATCTGGAAGAAGAGCACCGCGTCCGCGCCGTGTGCCACCGCCTGCCAGCTCCACAGCCGCATCACCCCGGGCCGTTTCAGCGGGTTCACGTCCCGGGACGCCGTGTAGCTCGGGGTCTGTTCCATCAGCCAGAACGGCTGGCCGTCCTTCAGCCCGCGCATCAGGTCGTGGGCCAGTGCCATCCAGGCCGGTGACCGGTCGTCCGGCGGATAGTTGTCCCAGGAGGCGAAGTCGAGGTGCGGAGCCCACCGGTGGTAGTCGATCGGCCGGTACATGCCCATCAGGTTCGTGGTCACCGGCAGGTCGCTCGCCTGGCGGATCGCCGCCTTCTCGTCGACGAAGTTGGCCAGCATCGCGTCGGACATGAACCGCAGGTAGTCCAGGGTGATGCCCTGGAAGGCGGTGTGGTTCGGCCCGCGCCAGTGCTCGGTCAACGCCGACGGCGGTTCGATCTCGTCCCAGTCGGTGAAGGTGTGCGACCAGAACGTGGTGTACCAGGCGGTGTTGAGCGCCTCCAGGGTGCCGTACCGGGACCGTAGCCAGTCCCGGAAGCCGGCGGCGCAGAGGTCGCAGTAGCAGGCGCCGCCGTACTCGTTGCCGACGTGCCAGGCGACGACCGCGGGGTGGCCGGCGTACCGGGCCGCGATCCGGCGGGCCAGTTCGGCGGAGAGCCGGCGGAACACCGGCGAACTGGGGCAGGAGTTGTGCCGTTGCCCGTACCGGTGCCGACGGCCCTCGAAGTCGACCCGGGTGACCTCCGGGAACGCCCGGGCCAGCCAGGCCGGGTGGGCGCCGGTCCCGGTCGCCAGGCAGATCTGCCGACCCTCGGCGCCGGCCCGCTCGACGATCCGGTCCAGGGTGGTGAAGTCGTAGACGTCGAGGGCGGGCTGGGTCCGGGCCCAGGTGAAGACGCCGAGCGTGACGGTGTCGATCCGGGCGGCGTCGAAGAGTCGGTAGTCCTGCCGCCACACCTCCTCGGGCCACTGCTCCGGGTTGTAGTCCCCGCCGAAGGGCACCTTCCGGGTACGCGGCAGGCTCACGCGGTGAACTCCTCACGGACTTTGTCGATCATCGGACGGGCGGTGCCGAGCAGCGCCAGGACGAGCACCGAGCCGAGCAGCACCAGCACCGCCTCGGAGCTGAACAGGGTGATCGCGGCCGCGGCGAGCAGGACACCGGCGTTGCCCAGCGTCACCCCGGGGGTACGGCCGAGGAAGTAGCCGGCCAGCCGGGCCACGTCCCTGGCCCGGAAGCTGAAGAGCGAGGTGATGACCAGCGCGTTGACCAGCCAGAGGGTGCTCAGCGCCGCGATCACCACCAGCGGCACCCGCCACCAGCCCGGCACCCCGGCGGCGTCGAGGTGGGCGAGGTTCACCGCGAGGATGGTCAGCCAGAGCAGCGCCGGCACCCAGAGCCGCAGCACCGGGCCGAGGTTGGCCCGGTAGCCGCGCCAGAACGCCGCCGCCGGCCGCAGGTCGGCCAGGTCCGGGCGGTGCCGGTGCACCGCGTACAGCGCGGCCGAGACCGCCGGTCCGACCGGCAGAACGCAGGCCGCGACCAGCGGGAGGTTGCTGGCGTGCCGGTCCAGCAGGACGAGCGGCACCAACCCGGGTACGGCGGTGAGCAGGATCAGCAGTTCGACCACGAGCAGGCAGTAGACCAGCGCGGCGGCCCGGGACAGTGGCCCGGTGCCGAACTGGCGTCGGGCTCCGGCCGCCGCGCTCATCCCCGCTCCTCCGCCGTGCCGTCGCCGTCCGGTCCGGTGTCGGCCGACATCCCGAACAGCCTGCGCTCGTCCCACCAGGACGGCGTCTCGTCGACCACCGGGGTGATCTCGACCAGGGTCACCTCGTGCCGGGTGAGGGTGAGATCGAGGTCGACGCGTCCGGCGACGACCGGCAGCCGGTGGTGCCGGCGACCCGGCTCGGCCGCCTCCCGCAGCGCGTCCAGCTGCCGCGGCCGCGGCGAGCGGGGCCGGCCCAGCTCGGCCCACGCCGTCCAGGCGTTGCCCTGCTCCTCGTCGACCGTGTGGCGCTGGACGAACGCCCAGCCCCGCGCCGGGTCCGACCCGCCGTCGAGGGAACCGGCCGGGTCCGCCACGGCCGGACCGACCGGAATCGACAGCCGCAGCTCGTGCCGGTCCACCGGGTCCCGGCCGGTGACGTCGACCGGCGCCCAGGCCAGCACGGTGACCCGACCGTCGCGGTCCCGGGTCACCAGGTGGTCCGACCCGCGCGCCAGGATCTCGTCGCCGAGTCGCGCCATGAAGGCGTACAGGTGGTAGGTGGGCTTCTTGACCTGTCGGTGGGTGAGCAGTCCGAAACCGCCGTGGAACAGCGCCGTCGGTATCCCCACCTCCTCGAACATGTCGCTGAACGTCCAGTACGAGAAGGAGTCGACCAGGTCACCCCCGGCGGCCAGCACCGGGGCCAGGTACGCGGCGTGGAAGGCGGTGTCGTGGATCGGGTTGTCCGGCCGGTACGACGAGTTGAACTCGGTGATGTGCACCGGCAATCCGGCCAGCGCGGTGTCCCGCAGCAGGTCCCGGGGCGTACCGAACTGCTCCAGCAGACTGCTCGCCGGCCGGAGCGTCTGGTGTACGCCGAACGGCACGTGCTGGGCCGGTCCCGAGCTGTAGGCGTGCTTGCTGACGAAGTCGACCGGCACGTCACGGGACGCGACGAAGTCGGCGAACCGTGGCAGCCACTCGTCGGCGCCGGGGGAGATCGCCGGACCGCCGACCTGGAGGCCGGCGTCGACGTCCTTGATCGCGTGCGCGGTCAGCTCGTACAGCCGGTGGTAGGCGGCCTCGTCGGCGCCGAGCCAGAAGTCCCGGAGGTTGGGTTCGTTCCACACCTCGATCGGCCAGCCGCGTACCTCGGCCAGGCCGTACCGGTCGACGAGGTGCGAGACGGTGGCCTTGACCAGCGCCACCCACTCGGTCTCCGACGACGGCGGGGTGACGTTGCCGCGCCACCAGAAGACGGTCTGCTCGCCGGAGGCGAGGGCAGCCGGCATGAACCCCAGCTCCACGAACGGGCGGATGCCGAGGTCGAGGTAGGCGTCGACCACCTGGTCGACGTAGGTGAAGGCGTGCTGGACCCGGCGCGAGCCCTGGTGTTCGTAGGGCCGGTACACCCCGACCCCGTCACTCAGCAGGCCGTGTCCCCGGATGTGCCGGAAGCCGATCTCCCGCTGGACCAGGGCCAGCGAGTCCTGGTAGTCGCGGCGCAGCGCCAGTTCGAAACGGCCCGTGCCGACGCAGGCCCGCCAGGCGTCGGTCAGCCGGCCGCAGGGGCGCGCCGGAACGGTGAAACGCATGTGTTGTCCTCTGCTCAGTGCCGTCGGGCCCGGCCGGTCGGCGGGTGCCGTACCGGGCGGGCCCGGGGGGGGTGCGGTCCGGTCACGCCCGGGGATCGGGCGGGACCGGACCGGGGTGCCGTGCGATCAGCCGTGGTCCTTCTTGAACCGCTCGTACGACTTGTTGACCAGGTCGATGTAGGCGTCCGCGTTCTTGCCCTTCACCTCGGCCACGTACGCGTCCCACTGGGCCAGGTCACGCTGGCCGAGGATGAACGCGAGCGTCTGCTGGGTGACGAAGTCCTTCAGCGGGGTCTCCCAGAGCGTCGCCTGCTCCCGCTCCTCGTCGGTGAGCGGGTGCGGCGGGTCGACCGGCAGCGTCTGCTTGGCCGCCATCGCCTGCTGGAACTCCAGCTCCTCGGCGGAGAAGGTGGACTGGAGCAGCTTGGTGGGTCCGCCGTAGGCGAACACGCCGTTGCCGAACCCGAAGTCCTTCTGCAGGTGCTTCGGCGCGCCCGGGTTCAGCGCGACGTAGTCGATGTCCTTGGCCAGCGTCCACTTGCCGGCGGTGTCCTTGGTGAACGTCGTCCCCTCGACACCCCACTTGGCGAACTCCTGGCCCGCGTCGGAGTAGTAGATCCAGTCCAGGAACTGCATCATCGCGACGAAGTTCTTGCTCTCCCGGGCCTTGCTGGAGATGGCGACACCGTTCTCCAGCCGGGTGCCCCGCTTGACATCGCCGGCCGGGCCGGCCGGCAGCGGGATCTTCACGATCTTCGCGTTCGGGTCGAGCTTGCTGACGTCCGGGCGGTACTCGTTGACCAGGGTCTGGGCGTTGGTGCCGATCACGAACGACTTACCGGAGGCCAGCTTCTGCCGGGCCTGGTCGTCGTCCTGGGTGAAGCTCTCCGGGTCGAGCAACCCCTCCTTGACCAGCTTGTTCAGGAACTCCACCATCGCCTTGTACTGCGGGGTGGTGCCGGTGAAGACGAACTTGCCGGCGGCCGCGTCCCAGGTGTAGTTCTGGTAGTCCCAGCCGCCCCGGGTGCCGAAGCCGACGCCCATGATGTTGAAGAGGTTGCCGCCCGGCGTCGGCTTGCTCCACCGGTCGGAGAACGGGTACTGGTTCGGGTACTTCGCCTTCATCGCCTTGAGGACGGTGTAGAACTCGTCCCAGCTCTTCGGGATCTGGAGGTTGAGTTCCTCCAGGATGTCCGTCCGGATCGCCAGCGAGTAGTCCGGCCAGACGTTCTCGTGCAGCCCGGGGAGGATGTAGAACTTACCGTCGGCCTGACGCAGCGTGTCGATGTCGGCCTTGAGGTTCCACTTCTCCATCTTGTCCTTGAAGTTGGGCATCAGGTCGATGTACTCGCTCACCGGCAGGAGCGCGCCCGACGCCACGAACGGGGCCTCCTGGCCCGGGTACGTCTTCGGAATGATCATCGGGGCCTCGCCGGCACCGATCATCAGGCCGCGCTTCTGCTCGTAGTCGCTCAGCGGGACCTCGACGGTGTCGATCGTGACGCCGGTGCGCTTGTTGAGCTCCGACCAGAACAGCCAGTCCTTGCGGTTCGGGTAGTTCGGGTGGTTGTTGTAGAGCATCGAGAAGGTCAGTGGCTCGGTCGCCTTGAACTGGGTGCCGACCCCGTACTCGGACATCGCGCCGACGCGGTTGTCGTCCAGGTTCTCGGCGTCGGAGTCCCCGTCACTGCCGCAGGCGGCCATGGCGAGGGTGAGCGCACCGGCAGCGACCAACGCTGCGTGGCGCCGGAATCTGTGGAACATCGGGTTTCCTTCCGGTGTGAGGTGCGGTGGGGGTGAACGGACTGGGAGGTTCCGGGGTCAGCCCTTGACCGCGCCGAGCATGACTCCGGAGACGAAGTACCGCTGGATGAAGGGGTAGATCATCAGGATCGGTACGACGGTGAGCACGATCGTCACCGACTGGATGCTGGCGGCGGTCTGAACCACGTCGGAGGTGCCGATGCCGCCGCCGGTGGACGTGGCACTGGTCGCCCCCGCGATCAGGTTGCGCAGGTAGACGGTGACCGGAAAGAGGTCCGACCGGTCCATGTAGAGGAACGCGCTGAACCACGAGTTCCAGAAGGAGACCGCGTAGAACAGCACCATCGTGGCGATCACCGCCTTGGAGAGCGGGATGACGATCCGCAGCAGGATCCCGTACGTGCTCAGCCCGTCGACCGCGGCGGCTTCCTCCAGCTCGACCGGCAGGCTCTCGAAGAACGCCTTCATGACCAGCAGGTTGAAGACGCTGATCGCGTTCGGCAGCACGATGGCCCAGATGGTGTTCCGCAGGCCGAGGTTGTTGATCAGTACGTAGTTCGGGATCAGGCCGCCGGTGAAGAACATGGTGAAGACCGCGATGCCGATCAACACGCCTCGACCCTTGAGCTGGGGCTTGGCGAGCACGTACGCGTAGCAGGTGGTCAGCACCATCGCGATCACCGTGGCGACCACGGTGTAGACCACGGTGTTCCGGTAGTTCGTCCAGAACATCGAGTCCGACATCACCAGCTGGTACGTCTCGAGGTTCCAGCCGCGCGGGATCAGGTTGACCTGACCGGAGCGGATGTAGAACTCGTCGCTGAACGAGCGGGCGACGATGTTGACGAACGGGTACAGCGTCACCACCACGACGAGGGTGAGGACGATGCTGTTGACCACCTGGAAGATCCGGTAGCCCCGGCTGGTCCGGATACCGCGGCGGCGCCGGGGCGCGGGCGGCGTGCCGACCGTCGGGTCGGGGGTTTCCCCGGACGGGGGGACGGTCGAGGGCTTGATGGTCACCACAGGCTCGCCCCCACTGTGCGACGGGAGATCGCGTTCGCCGTCAGGACCAGGGTCAGCCCGATGAGGGCCTCGAAGAGTCCGATCGCCGCCGCGTAACTGAGGTTGCTGGACTGCACACCCATCCGGTAGACGTACGTGGCGATCACGTCTCCCGTCGGGTACGTCAGCGGGTTGTAGAGCAGCAGGATCTTCTCGAACCCGACCGCCATGAAGGTGCCGACGTTGAGGATCAGCAGCGTCACCATCGTCGGCCGGATGCCGGGCAGCGTGACGTGCCAGGTCTGCCGCCACCGGTTGGCGCCGTCGATCCGGGCCGCCTCGTAGAGGTTGTCGTCGATCGTGGTGAGCGCGGCCAGGTAGAGGATGGTGCCCCAGCCGACGGTCTGCCAGACCTCGGAGGAGACGTAGATGGTCCGGAACCACTCGGGTTGCTGCAGGAACGGCACCGCCTCGCCGCCGACCGCCAGGATCAGCTGGTTCACCGTGCCGTCGACGGAGAGGATCTGCATCACCATTGCCGCGACGACCACGATCGACAGGAAGTGCGGCAGGTACGACACCGACTGCACGAACCGCTTGAGCCGCCGGGCGCGTACCTCGTTGAGCAGCAGGGCCAGCACGATCGGCAGCGGGAAGCAGATGACCAGGGTCAGCGCGCCGAGGACCAGGGTGTTGGTGAAGACGTTCCAGAACGTCGGGTCGCTGAGGAACATCTTGACGTAACGCAGGCCGACCCAGTACTCGCCGAAGATGCTGCCGCCGGGCTGGAACCGCCGGAACGCGATCACGCTGCCGAGCATCGGCAGGTAGCGGAAGATCAGGAAGAACAGCAGCGGCAGGACCGCCAGCGAGTAGAGCTGCCAGTCCCGGCGAAGTGCCTGTCCCCAGCCCCGGCGCCGGGGCCGGTCCGGGCGGCCGCGCCGGCGGCCCTCGGGTCGTACCTCGACGCCGAGTGTTTCCGGGGGTGGGGCGAGTGTTCTCGGTGTGCTCATTCTCGGGCCTCCGGGATGTGCGGGAGCGCGTCGTTGCGCTCGACGCGCACCAGCGACTGGAGTCGCCGCTGGTGACCGACCTCGCGTTCGACGCCGACCAGGCGCAGCGGCACGGTGGCGACCACGTCCGCGCTGGAGCGGCCGAACCGCAGCTCGACGTCGCCGGGCTCGACGATCGGCCGGCCGTGCAGGCCGGCGAAGGAGGTGACGTCGGCGGGGACCACGAAGGTCGCGTCGGCGGCCTCGCCCGGCTCGAGCGCGACCCGGGCGTAGCCGACCAGCCGGACCACCGGCCGGGTCGTCTGGGCGACCGGATCGTGCAGGTACAGCTGGACGACCTCGGTGCCGGCCCGGACCCCGCTGTTGCGGACGGTGATCCGTACCGTCACCTCGCCGTCGACGGCCCAGCCCGGCGGGACGCCGTCGGCCGGTCCGGGTGGCACCGGCCGACCGTCCGATCCGAGTACGACGGCGTCGCGCCACTCGAAGGTCGTGTAGCCGATCCCGTGCCCGAACGGGAAGGCGGGGGTCGGGTCGACGGACGACACCTCGGTCCGCCGGCCCAGCGGTGGGGCGAGGTAGGTGCCCGGCAGGCCGCCGGAGACCCGGGGCACACCCACCGGCAGCCGCCCCGACGGGTTGACGAGACCGGTGAGGACCTCGGCGATCGCCTGGCCGCCGAGTTGGCCGGGGAAGAACGCCTGGACGACGGCGGCGGCGGAGTCGACCTCCGGGCCGAGCGCGTACGGCCGACCGGCCAGCTGGACCAGGACGACCGGGGTGCCGGTGTGGAGTACCGCCCGGACCAGTTCGCCCTGGACGCCAGGCAGGTGCAGGTCGGTGGCGTCGCATCCCTCCCCGGAGGTGCCCCGGCCGAACAGGCCGGCCCGGTCGCCGACCGCGACGACGCAGACGTCGCTCTCGGCCGCCGCGGCGACCGCCGCCGCGATGCCCGAGGTGTCGTCGCCGGTGATGTCGCAGCCCGGCACGTGGTCGAGTTTCGGCACCAGCTGGCCGAGGGCCTCGCGCAGTGACCGGATCTCCACGCCGGTCCCGTGTTCGGGGTGGCGCACGCCGACGTGCAGCGGGAAGGAGTAGCAGCCGAGCATCGCCATCGGATCGTCGGCGAGCGGTCCGACCAGCGCGACCCGCTGGTCGGCAGCGAGCGGCAGCACCCCGTCGGTGTTGCGGAGCAGGATGACGGACTGTCGGGCCAGCCGCAGGGCGAGGTCCCGGCCGACCTCGTCGTCGAGCCGCAGCTGTCCGACGTCGTCGGGCAGTGGCTGCCAGTCCTCGTCGAGCAGGCCGAGTTCCGCCTTCTGGGCCAGTACCCGGTGCGCGGCCCGGTCGACCAGCGCCTCGTCGACGGCGCCGGAGCGGACCGCCTCGGCGAGCGGTGGCCCGTAGGTGTCCGCGGTGGGCAACTCCACGTCGATTCCGGCCCGCAGCGCGAGTCGGGCGGCATCCTCGGCTCCGCCCGCCACCCGGTGCGTGGTCTGCAGGAACCGGACCGCGAAGTAGTCGGAGACCACCACGCCGGTGAAACCCCACTCGTCGCGCAGCAGGTCGGTCAGCAGGGTCGGGTCGGCGGCCACCGGTACGCCGTCGATTTCGGCGTACGAGTTCATCACCGACCGTGCCCCGCCGAGCCGCAGCGCCATCTCGAACGGCGGCAGGATGACGTCGACCAGTTCCCGCCGACCCATCGGCACCGGAGCGTGGTTGCGGCCGCCCCGGGAGGCGGAGTATCCGGCGAGGTGCTTGAGGGTGGCGACGATTCCGGCGCCCTCCAGACCCCGGACGTACGCCGCGCCGAGGGTGCCGACCAGGTACGGGTCCTCGCCGATGGTCTCCTCGGTCCGGCCCCAACGGTAGTCCCGGGTCACGTCCAGCACCGGCGCCAGACCCTGGTGCACACCGGCGGCCCGCATCGACCGGCCGATCCGGGTCGCCATCGCCTCGACGAGTTCCGGGTCGAAGGATGCGCCCCAGCTCAGCGGTGCCGGGTACACGGTGGCCCGCCAGGCGGCGAAACCGGTGAGGCACTCCTCGTGCACCTGGGCGGGGATCCCGAACCGGCTGGCCGCGGCGATCTGCGCCTGGGAGGCGGCCAGCGCCCGCGCGCCGAGCGCCGGGTCGACCGGCGCGGTGCCGAACGGCCGGGTGAGCTGGCCGAGCCCGTGCCGGATCGCGTCGCTCCACTGTGGCACGTCGTCGGTCATGTCGGCCTGGTACGGGGCGACACCGCCACCGGAGGCGTCGGCGCCGACCCAGAGCCCGACCAGTTGGGCGAGTTTCTCCTCCAGCGACATCACCCGGACCAGCGCCTCGGCCCGTTCGGCAGGGGAGAGTGCCGAATCCCGCCACGGCGCGGTCGGCTCGGACGCGGGTCCGTCGTCCATGGGCAACTGAGTTGTCATGCCACCCTTCCAGTCCGAACATGGGCGTCGGCCCGTTCGGACGGCGGGCGGCACACGTCGGCGCGTCTTCGAAACTTTCGGTAATAACTGCGTTACCTGTGCCGGGCAACTTAAGCGCCACGCCGGGGTGTGTCAAGGCTCTCTGAACTGCTGTCCTGTTTGGTCGCATGGAGTATCGTCCCGGCAACGCTCCAGCCGGTCGTGGTGGTCCTCGCCGGCGCCGGCAAGCTTGAGCTACGCGGTGTTAGGGTTCGTTGCCGAAACTTTCGGACACGTTGTGTGAGGCCATGATGACAAATAATCGTGCGGTCGTCGGACCCGGTTCGGCAACGATCGCGACCATCGCCGACGAGGTCGGCGTCTCCACGACCACCGTCTCGAAAGTCCTCAACGGACGGTCTGACGTCGCGCCGGAGACCCGGGCCCGAGTCGAGGCCAGTCTCGAACGGCACCGGTACCGCCGTCGCGGCAAGCGGCAGCCCAGCCACGCCGAGCAGATCAACCTGGTCTTCCACGAGTTCGACTCGGTCTGGGCGATGGAGATCATCCGTGGGGTGGAGGAGGTGGCCACCGACGCCCGGGTCGACGTGGTGCTCTCCCAGCTCGGTGGCGCGCACCGACCGTCCACGCAGTGGCTGGACGGCATCCTGGCCCGCCGCCCCCTCGGCGTACTGCTGGTGCTCTGCAACCTGACCGAGCCGCAGCGGCAGCAGTTGGCACGACAGCGGATCCCGTTTGTTGTCATCGACACCGACAGCGCGACCTCGGCCTCGGTCCCCACCGTCGGCTCGAACAACTGGAACGGCGGGCAACTCGCCGCCCGGCACCTGCTGGACCTTGGACACCGGCGGATCGCGATCATCTCCGGACCGCAGGACGTGCTCTGCAGTCGGGCCCGGGCCGCCGGGTTCCAGTTCGCCCACGACGAGGCCGGGGTCGCCGTCGACCCGGGGCTGGTCCGGTGCGGCGCCTTCCGGGTGGCTACCGGCTATCAGCACGGCATGGAACTGCTGTCCCGGCCGGACCGCCCCACGGCGATCTTCGCCGGCTCCGACATGCAGGCCATGGGAGTGTTCCGGGCGGCCCGGCAGCTCGGCCTCGACGTGCCCCGGGACCTCTCCGTGGTGGGCTACGACAACATCCCGGTCGCCGCCTGGCTCGGACCCGCGCTGACCACGGTCAACCAGCCGGTGCGGCACATGGCCAGCACGGCCAGCCAGATGCTGCTCGACCTGGCCCGGGGTGTCGCCCTGCCGGCCAGCCGGGTGGACCTGGTGACCGAACTGGTGGTCCGGGAGAGCACCGCGCCCCCGGCCGAACCCCGCTGACCGACCGGGCCGCCCGGCACCTGCGCCGGGCGGCCCGCCGCCAGGGTGGGATTACCGGATCACTCCCGCGAGGTGACGGTGGAGAGGAAGTCGTGCGGTGCCGGCGAACCGGTGTTGTCGAAGCAGAGCACGTCCACCTCGGCGGTGCCGCCGACGTGCCGCCACGGCTGGGTCAGGTGGCAGTAGTTCGACCCGGGGCCGAACGCCGTCACCTGGGCGTGCGTCTCCGCGTACCCGAGGAACGGATACTTCACCAGGTAGCGGCCGGCCGGGGCGATCGCGCCGAAGGCGTTGAAGCCGAAGCCGCCGGCCGGGTAGTTCCAGTTCGTCTGGCCGCCGTGGGCCGAGGAGAGGTAGCCGACGTACTTCGGTGGGCCGAACGAACCGAAAACGGCCCGCTCCCGGTGGTAGGAGAGGGTGAACTCGCTCGCCGTCGCCGCGCCGGCCTGGTTGACGCAGCCGACGTAGGCGAGGACGTCGGACCCGATGCCACCCCAGCGCAGCACCTTGCACCGGCGAGGCCCGGCGTTCGGCTGCACCGCGGTCACCTGCAGGTTGCCGGCGATCCCGGCGAGCGTACCGACCCCGCCGAGCAGGACCTCGTAGATGCCGACTCCGAGCGGGGTGACGCTCACCCCGGCGCCGGTCGAGTTGTACGACTGCACGATCGCGGCCGGCCCCCACTGCACCGAGGCGTACGTCCCCTGGGCCGGCGGGATCACCCCGGTGCTGACCGTCCACAGTACCGTGAACGGGGTGTCGGACCGTTCGCCGCCGGGCTTGTGGCACTGCACGTCGACGATCTCGTCGGCGCCGGACTGGCCCCAGCGCACGATCTCGCAGTAGTTGCCGGTGCGGTTCACCGGGGTGACGTGCACGTTTCCTCGCGAGCCCGTGCCGACCTGCGGAAACCTCACCAGGAACCGGCCGGGTCCGACCTTCATCCCCTCGGCGGAGAGTCCGGGGAAGCTGGCTTTCCAGCTGCCCCACTGTCGGGTGGGGTCCAAAACGGTCCAGACCGGTACGGTCGGGTCGTCGACGTAGGCGAAGCCCCACCGTTCGGCGGTGGCGGCCCGGGCCGGGGCGGCGGGGACGAGCGCGGTGGCCGTGAGCGCGGCGGCCAGCGCGACGGCGAGCATGCGGGGACGGATACGCATGTGCCCTCCTATCGGCAGAAGTCGATGCGTTACCGCACAGTCTCCGTGACGTCGGCGGGCGGCGCTGTCGGGTAGTGGCAGTGGCACAGGCGTACGGGCGACTGTGGTCGCGATCCTGGACGCGATCCCACCGGGTGCCTGGTGTGACGGGTGGGCCGGGTCCGCGCCGGCGGCGGCCCACCGACCGGCGTCAGGGCTTGCGGCCCACACCGATCAGGTTGTCCAGGGTGGGGGGCAGGCCGGCCGGGCTGGGGTCGGGCCGCCACCGCGTGACGTCCACCAGGCCCGGTTCGACCAGCTCCAGCCCCTCGAAGTAGCTGGCGATCTCCTCCGGGCTGCGCATCGCGTACGGCGGATTGGCCGACTCGTTCCAGATCCGCATGACGTCGTTGAGCTCCGGGTTGGTGTTGGTGCCGTCGACGACCACCAGGTGGCTGCCGGAGGGCAGGCCGTCCATCAATGCGCGTACGGCGGACCGTGCCTCCTCGACGGTGGGCAGGTGGGCCAGGATTCCGGAGAGCATGAGCGCGACCGGCTCGTCGAGGTCGAGGGTCCGCCCCGCCTCGCGCAGGATCGTCTCGGCGTCCCGCAGGTCGGCGTCGATGTAGTCGGTGGCACCCTCGGGCCCGCTGGTCAGCAGCGCCTGGGCGTGTACGAGCACCAGCGGGTCGTAGTCGACGTAGACGATCCGGGCCTCCGGGACCACCGACTGGGCCACCTCGTGGGTGTTGTTGGTGGTCGGCAGTCCGGTGCCGACGTCGAGGAACTGCCGGATGCCGGCCTCGCCGGCCAGGTGGCGGACGGCCCGGTTGAGGACGGCCCGGTCGGCGCGGGCGATGTCGACGATGATCGGGAAGGCCTTCGCGATCTCGTCGCCGAGGGCGCGGTCGACGGCGTAGTTGTCCTTGCCGCCGAGCCAGTAGTTCCAGACCCGGGCAGTCTGCGGAACGGTGGTGTCGATCTTCGGTTCGGTCGCCGGTCCGTTGCCGGACGGGCGGATCTCCTCGGTCACCGGTCAAGCCCTTCGGTCTGCTGCCGTCCACTGTGGTCGGCCAAGGATACATCCGGTCGGCGGCACGTCTCATCCAAGGTCACGGATGATCCGGTCCAGGATCGGCACGGTCTCCCGCGCCGGTGCGGCCTCCACGAACAGGCGGTTCACCGCGTCGAAGTAGCAGTCCACGTCCTCCCGTCGGTCCAGGTACAACGCGCTGGTCAGCTGTTCGATGTAGACCAGGTCGGGCAGGTCCGGCTGGGCGAAGCGCAGGATGCTGAACGCGCCGCCGGCCGCGGCGTGTCCACCGGCGGCGAGCGGGACCACCTGCAGGGTCACGTTCGGCAGCTTCGTGACGGCGGCGACCAGCGCCTCGAGCTGGTCACGCATCACCCGGCGGCCGCCGACCGGGCGCCGTAGCGCGGCCTCGTCCACCACCGCCCACAGCTTCGGCGGGTCCGGGCGGGTCAGGATCTGCTGCCGCTCCAGACGCAGCCGTACCCGGCGGGCCACCTCCCGCTCCCGTGCGCCGCCGTGCCCGAGCCGTACCACCGCCCGGGCGTACTCCTCGGTCTGCAGCAGTCCTGGCACGAACTGGACCTCGTAGCTGCGGATCAGCGTGGCGGTCGCCTCCAGGCCCAGGTACCGCTGGAACCAGTTCGGGGTGACGTCGCGGTACGCGTCCCACCAGCCGGACGCGTTCGCCTCCCGGACCCGGGCCAGCAACGTCTCCCGCTGCTGCTCGTCCCGCACGTCGTAGAGGGACAACAGGTCACGGACGTCGCGCTCCTTGAACCGGACCCGGCCCAGCTCCATCCGGCTGATCTTCGACTCCGAGGCGCGGATCGGCTCGCCCGCCTCCGCCCTGGTCAGCCCCCGCTCCTCGCGCAGGCGCCGAAGCTGGGCGCCGACCAGTATCCGCACCGCTGTCGGGTCCTCGCCGGGCCCGTCCTGCCCTGGTGATCCGCGCACCACGCACCTCCGGATCTTTCCCGCCGTCCAGCATGCCACCGCCGGCCGGCGGAAACCACCGGCGGTCGATGGCAGGCGCCGGCCACGACGCCACCGCCGGCAGGACTCGGTGCCGACCCGGCCGGGCAGGCCCACTCACTAGGCTGGTGGCCATGGTTGACCGGCGTCAGGTGTCGAGGTTCCGGGTCCACGCCCAGCAACTCGACCGGGAGCACGGCACGCTCGACGACAGCGCCGTACTCGACCTCGGGGTGCAGGACACCGGGCCGGACGGCGCCCGGTGGGCGCTGGCCGTCCGAGGGGTCGAGGTGAGCGCGCTCGCCGAGCCGGACGTGATCCTGCTGTGGAGCGTCCGGGGCGCTCCGCACCTCTACCGGCGCGGCGACCTGGCCGAGGTGGCGACCGCGGTCGCGCCGTACTCGGACGCCGACGCGGGCCGGCGGATCTACGACGCGGCCAGGCCACTGAAGGCGGCCGGCATCGGCAACCTGGCCGCGCTCGACGAGGTGGCCGCCCACCTGCGGGACATCGTGACCGGGCCGATGGCCAAGGGCGACGTCTCCGGCCGGCTGTCCAGCCGGCTGCCCGAACCGTACCTGCGGTTCTGCCGCCCCTGCGACGCCACCCACGTCTACGAAATGCCGCTGCGGCTGGCCGCCGTACGGGCCGGACTGGAGTTGCGGCTCGACACCTCGCCTCCGGTGCTCTGCCCGATCGCCGGTTTCCGACCGGCCACCGCGGCGGGCGACCGGTTCGACCTGATCCGGGGATGTCTGCGACTGCTCGGCCCGGCCACCCCGAAGCAGGTGGCCGGTTACCTCGACGCCCCGGTCCGGGAGGTGAAGGAACGCTGGCCCGAGGACGTTGTCGAGGTGACGGTCGACGGCGAACCACGCTGGCTGCTCGGCCACGACCGGGCGGCGCTGGAGTCCGCCGAGGTCAGGGTGACCCGGCTGCTCGGCCCGTACGACCTCTTCCTGCAGGCCCGGGACCGGGAGACGCTGGTCACCGACCCGGCACGCGCCAAGGAACTGTGGCCGGTGCTGGGCCGCCCGGGCGCCGTCCTGGTCGACGGTGAACTGGTGGGCAGTTGGCGTCCCCGGAAGTCCGGCCGGACGTTCACCGTCACCGTCCAGCCGTGGCGCCGGCTCTCGACGGCCACCCGGAGCAGCGTCACCGAGCAGGCAGAACGCCTCGCCGCGTACCGGGGTGTCCCGCTCGCCGGCGTCGAGTTCGGCGGATGACGGCGTCGCCGGGGACCGGGCAGTGGACCGGGACCGGCGTGGTGTCGGCGGAGGTGGACCTCAACCACGGTCGAGCCCGTACGGTCAGGGGTCATGAGTCGGATTCCGGGGGACCGCCGGACCTTCTACCAGTTGCTCGGCAACACGCTGCTGGTGTCGGTCACCAACTACACCGTCTGGTTCGCGATCACCTTCTACGTCTACCTGCAGACCCGGTCGGTCTTCGCCACCGGCGTGATCTCCGGGATCTTCCTGGTGATGACGGCGTTGACCGGGATCTGGTTCGGCAGCCTCGTCGACCACTTCCCGAAGAAGACGGTGATGCAGGTGTCGGCGGTGGTGTCGCTCGCCCTGTACGCCGCAGCCCTCGCCGTCTACCTGGTCGTGCCGGACCGGTCGTTCACCGACCCGACCAGCGTCGGGCTCTGGACGCTCATCGTGCTGCTGATGTGCGGGGTCATCGCCGGCAACGTCCGGACCATCGCGCTGCCGACCCTGGTCACCGTGCTGATCGCCGAGGAGGGGCGGGACCGGGCCAACGGGCTCGTCGGCAGTACCTCCGGGGTCGGCTTCCTGGTCACCTCGGTGATCAGTGGCGTGCTGGTGGCGGTCGGCGGCATGCTCTGGGTGCTGGTCCTGGCGCTGGTGGTGCTCACGGTCGGTCTCCTGCACCTGGCCCTGGTGCCGGTGCCGGAGCGGGCACCGGAGCCGGTCGGCGGACCGGCGGGGGAGCCGGCGAACCCACCGAAGCGCCGCGTCGACCTGCGCGGCACCGTCCGGGTGGTCGCCGAGGTGCCGGGGCTGCGGGCGTTGATCCTCTTCGCCGCGTTCAACAACTTCCTCGGTGGTGTCTTCATGGCGCTGCTGGACGCCTACGGACTGTCGTTGATGTCGGTCCAGGCGTGGGGACTGCTCTGGGGGTTGCTGAGTACCGGTTTCATTGTCGGCGGGCTGCTCGTCGCCCGTACCGGCCTGAGTCGCAACCCGGTACGCCTGCTGCTGCTGGTCAACCTCGCGCTCTGGACGGTCACCCTGCTGTTCCCGCTGCGCTCCTCGATCGTCCTGCTCACCGCCGGCCTGTACGCGTACATGCTCCTGGTGCCGTACGCGGAGGCGGCTGAGCAGACGATCCTGCAGAAGGTGGTGCCGTACGAGCGGCAGGGGCGGGTCTTCGGCTTCGCCCAGAGTGTCGAACAGGCCGCCTCACCGTTGACCGCGTTCCTCATCTCGCCGCTCGCCCAGTTCGTCTTCATCCCGACGATGACCGACGGGGTCGGCGCCCGGACCATCGGCGGGTGGTTCGGCACCGGCGCCGAGCGGGGTCTCGCGCTGGTCTTCGTACTGACCGGGGTCGTCGGTCTGGCCGCGACCGGGCTGGCCCTCGCCAGCCGGCCGTACCGGCGGCTGAGTCGCCGGTACCTGAGTCGGCCGGCGGCCGTACCGGCGCCGGTCGAGGTGGGGTGAGCGCCGGCGGGTCACCCGAAGGCGGGCAGGTGCCGTTCCCGGGCCCGGAGCAGGTGGTCGCGCATCGCCGCCTCTGCCCGGTCCGGTTCGCCGGCCGCGATCGCCGCCGCGACGCGCTGGTGCTCGTCGCGGGTGGTGCCGGTCTGCCCGTACGGGAAGTAGCGGCGGTGCAGGTGCAGGTGGACGTGAAGCCGGTCGAGGCCGTCGCGGAGCAGGGGATTGCCGGACGCCTCGGCGATCAGGCCGTGGAAGCGGGCGTCGAGGGCGGTGAAGGCGGCGTGCCAGCCGTCCGGGCCGTCGGTCTCGGGCGGGGTCGGGGTGGCGGCCTCGGCGGTGATCGAGGCGCGCTGCGCGTCGCTGGCCCGTTCGGCGGCGAACCGGCTGCCCGCGCACTCGAGCAGCAGTCGCATCTCGAACATCTGGAAGAACTCGTCCCGGGTCAGCAGCGGGCTGACGGTGTAGCCGGCGAGCGGGCGTTTGCGGACCAGTCCGTCGGACTCCAGCCGGGCCAGCGCCTCGCGGACCGGGGTCGGTGAGACGGCCAGTTCCCGGGCGAGCGCGTCGATGTTGATCCGGTCGCCGGGGGCCAGGGTGTGCTCCAGGACCAGGCTCTTCAGCGTCTCGTAGACGTCGTCGCCGAGCGTGGAGCGCCGGAGCGGGACGGGTTCACGGCTGGTCAACGATCCTCCTTCCGGCGTGGTGCGTGCCCGCCGGCCGAGTCTTGACGCGGTGCCGACGAGGGGGTACACATTCTGGAAGATCCTATAGGATCTACGATCGGCTGGCGAGTACTCCACGTACCTGACCACGACCGACAGCCTGACCACGACCGACACCGCCGGTGAAGGAGCCGTGTTGCCCACGATCACCCACGCCGAGGCGTACCTGGTCGACCTGGCGGTCGAGACGGTACGGACCGACGCGGTCCAGTCGTTCCTCAAACAGGAGACCGTCTTCGTCGAGATCGGCACCGACGACGGTGGTGGCGGTACCGGCTACTCGTACACCATCGGCACCGGCGGTACGGCGGTGCTCGCGATGCTGCGCGACTACCTGCTGCCCCGGCTGGTCGGTGCGGACCCGCAGCGGGTCGAGGCGGTGTGGCAGGACCTGTTCGCCGCCACCCGCGCCACCACCGTCGGCGCGATCACGTCGTTGGCGCTGGCCGCCGTCGACACGGCGCTGTGGGACTGGCGGTGCCGGGCCGCCGGCCAGCCGCTGTGGCGCCTCGCCGGTGGCGCCAGGGACCGGATTCCGCTCTACGACACCGAGGGCGGCTGGCTGCACCTCGGCACCGACGAACTGGTCGCCGGTGCCACGCGCAGCCAGGCCGCCGGGTGGCGTGGCGTCAAGCTGAAGATCGGCCGGTCACCGGTGCAGGACGCGGATCGGCTGGCCGCCGTCCGGGCCGCCGTCGGACCCGACTTCGACCTGATGCTCGACGCCAACCAGTCGCTCACCGGGGCCGAGGCGGCCCGCCGGGCCCGGCTGCTCGAACCGTCCGACCCGTACTGGTTCGAGGAGCCGCTGCCCGCCGACGACGTGGCCGGGCACCAGGCACTCGCCGCGGCCACCACCATCCCGGTCGCGGTGGGGGAGTCGCTGTACTCCGTCACCCAGTTCCGGGAGTACCTGCACCGCCAGGCCGCCGGCATCGTCCAGGTCGACGTGGCCCGGATCGGCGGTATCACCCCCTGGCTGAAGGTCGCGCACCTGGCCGAGGCGTACCACGTACCAGTCTGCCCGCACTTCCTGATGGAACTGCACGTCAGCCTCTGCTGCGCGGTGCCCAACAGCCGCTACCTGGAACACATCCCACAACTACGGGCGATCACCCGCCAGGAGATCCGGATCGTCGACGGCGAGGCGGTGGCACCGGAGACCCCCGGGCTCGGCATCGACTGGGACCGGGACGCGATCGACGACCGGAGGGTCCGGTGAGGGCCGACCGGAGCTCGGTGCCGGACGTCACGCCACGCGGCGAATTCACCGACGACCACGGCCGGATGAGCCAGGCGGTCATCCGGCCGATCCACGCCGGGCCGGACCCGGCGGGGGAGGACGGAGCAGGATGAGACACACCGACCGGACCCGACTCGGCGACACCGGGGTCGAGGTGACCCGGCTCGGGCTCGGGCTGGCACCGCTCGGCGGCCTGTACCGCCGGGTCGGCGACGAGCAGGCGTACGCCACCCTGGAACGGGCCTGGGACGAGGGGCTGCGCTACTTCGACACCGCCCCGCTCTATGGCAGCGGGCTCTCCGAGCGTCGCACCGGGCGGGTGCTGTCCGGTAAGCCCCGCGACGAGTTCACCCTCTCCACCAAGGTCGGCCGGGTGCTGCGGCCGTCCGCCGACCCCGGCCCGCCCGAGGCCGGCAGCGGTGCGGCGGTCGACCACAACAGCACCATCTGGGCCGAGGCGGGCGACACCGGACCGGTCTGGGACTTCACCGCCGACGGGGTGCTGCGGTCGTACGCCGACAGCCTCGACCGGCTCGGCCTGGACCGGGCGGACGTGCTGCACGTCCACGACCCCGACGAGCACTACGGGCCGGCGGTCGCCGAAGCGCTGCCGGCCCTGGTCCGACTGCGGGACCAGGGCCGGATCGGCGCCGTCTCGGTCGGGATGAACCAGGCGGAGATGCTGGCCGACCTCGTCCGGACCGGGCACCTCGACAGTGTGCTGCTCGCCGGCCGCTACACATTGCTGGACCAGTCCGGCCTCGCCGAGCTGCTGCCGCTGGCCAGCGAGCGCGGGGTCTCGGTGATCGCCGCCGGGGTCTACAACTCCGGGCTACTCGCCGACCCGAGGCCCGGCGCCACCTACGACTACCTGCCCGCGCCGGAGCCGCTGCTCGCCCGGGCCCGGGCGATCGCCGCGGTCTGCGCCCGGTACGACGTGCCGCTGCGGGCCGCCGCGGTGCAGTTCCCGCTCGCCCACCCGGCGGTGGCGACGGTGCTGGTCGGCGTCCGCTCACCCGAGGAGGTGGCCGACGCCGTGACGATGTTCGGCCACGAGATCCCCGGACAGCTCTGGCGGGACCTGCGTCGGGCGGGCCTGCTGCCGGAGGAGGCACCGCTGCCGTGATCATCGACGCGCACCAGCACCTCTGGACCACCGACTACGCCTGGCTGGCCGACCCGGCACTGGCCCGGATCCGGCGCGACTACGGCGTCGGGGAGCTGCGCACCAACCTGCGGGCGGCGGGAGTGGACCGCACCGTACTGGTCGAGGCCGGCCGCTGCGAGGCGGCCGAGACCACGGAGTTCCTGGCGATCGCGGCGCAGACCCCGGAGATCGCCGGCGTGGTCGGCTGGGCGGCGCTCACCGATCCGGCGCTGGCCGAGGTGGTCGCCGGACACCGGACGGGTGTCGGCGGTCACCTGCTGGTCGGCATTCGGGACCAGGTCCAGGGCCAGCCCGACGACCACCTCGACCGGCCGGACGTCCGGGCCGGACTGCGTACCGTGGCGGCCGCCGGCCTTGTCAACGAGCTGGTGGTCCGGGCCGAGCAGCTGCCGTCGGTGGCCCGGGCCGCCGACGCGCTGCCGGAGAGCCGGTTCGTCCTCGACCACCTCGGCAAACCGCGGGTCCGGGCCGGCGCCGACGGGCTGGCCCGGTGGCGTGAGCTGGTCACCCCGGTCGCCGCCCTGCCCAACGTGGTGGCGAAGCTCTCCGGCCTGGTCGCCGAGGCGGACCGGGCCACCTGGACCGTCGCGGACCTGCGTCCGTTCGTGGCGACCGCGGTCGAACTCTTCGGCCCCGACCGGCTGATGTTCGGCTCGGACTGGCCGGTCTGCGAGGTCGCCGCCTCCTACGTCGAGGTTCTCGCCGCGATCGCGACCGTTCTCGGCGGCACGCCCGACGACATCTTCCACAGCACAGCTGTCCGCACCTATCAATTGGAGATCGAATGAGGTACCTGCGGGTGGGTCCGGCCGGAGCGGAGCGTCCGGTGGCCCAGGTGGACGGTCGGTACCACGACCTCTCCGGCGTCACCCGGGACATCGACGGCGCCTTCCTCGCGGCGGGCGGCCTGGCGGGGGTACGCGGCATGGCGCCGGACGCCGGTGCCGCCGACCTGGTGGCCGGGCTGCCCGGGCTCGACATCACCGGGCAGCGGATCGGCGCCCCGATCGCCCGGCCGGGGGTGGTGCTCTGTGTCGGGCTCAACTACGCCGCGCACGCCGCCGAGTCGGGGGCGCAGCCGCCGACCTCCCCGGTCATCTTCTACAAGGCGCCGAACACGGTGGTCGGCCCGTACGACGACGTGCTCGTCCCGCGCGGGTCGACCAAGACCGACTGGGAGGTGGAACTGGCCGTGGTGATCGGCCGTACCGCCCGCTATCTGGAGTCGCCGGAGGTGGCGCTGGCGCACGTCGCCGGGTACGCGGTCGCCAACGACGTCTCCGAGCGGGAGTTCCAGCTGGAGGTCTCCGGCGGCCAGTGGTCCAAGGGCAAGTCCTGCGAGACGTTCAACCCGCTCGGGCCGTGGCTGGTCACCCCGGACGAGGTCGGCGACCCGGGACAGCTCGGGCTGCGACTGTGGGTCAACGGCGAACCCCGGCAGGACTCCAGCACGGCGGACATGATCTTCGACGTGGCGTACCTGGTCTGGTACCTGTCGCAGTACACCGTGCTCGAACCGGGCGACCTGATCAACACCGGTACGCCGCAGGGCGTCGCCCTCTCCGGCCGGTACCCGTACCTGGTCGACGGCGACGTGGTCGAACTCGAGATCGACGGCCTCGGCCGGCAGCGTTCCGTCGTGCGGGCCGCCGAGTGAAGGTCACCGGGCTCGACACGTACGACATCCGTTTCCCCACCTCGCGGGAGCTGGACGGCTCCGACGCGATGAACCCCGACCCGGACTACTCGGCCGCCTACCTGGTACTGCGTACCGACGAGGGGACGGAGGGGCAGGGCTTCACCTTCACCATCGGCCGGGGCAACGAGGTCTGCCGGGCGGCGATCGAGGCGCTCGCCCCGCTGGTCGTCGGGCGGGACGTCGACGACCTCGGCGAGTTCGCCCGCCGGCTCACCGCCGACTCGCAGCTGCGCTGGCTCGGCCCGGAGAAGGGGGTCATCCACCTGGCCACCGCGGCCGTGGTCAACGCCGCCTGGGACCTGGCCGCCCGGGTCGCCGGCAAACCGGTGTGGCGGCTGCTCGCCGACCTGGAGCCGCGGCAGATCGTCGACCTGGTGGACTGGCGCTACCTGACCGACGCGCTCACCCCGGCCGAGGCGCTGGAACTGCTGGAGGCGGCCCGCCCCGGCCGCGAGCAGCGGATCGCCGAGCTCGAGCGGACCGGCTACCCGGCGTACACCACGTCGCCGGGCTGGCTCGGGTACGACGACAACAAGCTCGTCCGGCTCGCCAGGGAGGCGGTCGCGGACGGCTACCGGCAGATCAAACTCAAGGTCGGCGCCGACCTGGCCGACGACGTGCGCCGACTGGCCCTGGCCCGCCAGACGGTCGGACCGGCGATCCGGATCGCGGTCGACGCCAACCAGCGGTGGGACATCGCCGAAGCGGTCGAGTGGATGACCGCGCTGGCGCCGTACGACCCGTGGTGGATCGAGGAGCCGACCAGCCCGGACGACGTGCTCGGACACGCCGCGATCCGGCGCGCGCTGGCCGGCGCCGCCCCGGGCGGCCGACCGATCCGGGTCGCCACCGGCGAACACGTGCAGAACCGGATCGTTTTCAAGCAGCTGCTGCAGGCCGAGGCGGTCGACGTGGTCCAGATCGACGCGTGCCGGGTGGCCGGGGTCAACGAGAACATCGCGATCCTGCTGCTGGCCGCGAAGTACGGCGTACCGGTCTGCCCGCACGCCGGCGGTGTCGGCCTCTGCGAGCTGGTCCAGCACCTGTCCATGTTCGACTACGCGGCGGTCTCCGGCTCGCTGGAGAACCGCACCATCGAGTACGTCGACCACCTGCACGAGCACTTCGTCGACCCGGTGGTGATCGTGGACGGGGCGTACCGGGCGCCGACCGCACCCGGCTTCTCGGCCCGGATGCGGCCGGAGACGCTGGCCGAGTACCGCTACCCGGACGGGCCCGCGTGGTCCTGATCCACGTCGACCTCGGCGCCGGGCCCCCGGCTTCACCAGCCGGCACGGTCGGGCGGCACGGCGCCGGCGGGTCTGCCGGCGTCGCTTCGGCCGACGACGACCTCGGTGGGCCGGTCGCCGCGTTGCGGGTCCTGCACGACGCGGTGACCGGCCCGACCGAGCCGGCCGACGCGCCTGTCGCACTGGTCGCCGGCTCCGTCGCCGGTACGCCCGGCCCTGGGTTGGCCCGCTGTGCCGCGATCGGGCTCTCCCCGCTCTCCGGCGGCGTCGCCGAGACCCGGGCCGAGGGTCCGTTCGGGGCCGGACTGCGGGCCGCCGGGGTCACCGGGGTGGTGCTGCAGGGCCGGGCCGCCGGGCCGTCCGTGGTGGTGGTCGAGGCCGGCCGGGCCCGGCTCGAGCCGGCGGACCGGATCTGGGGGCTGGAGACCGGCCCCGCCACGGACGCGCTGCTGGACCGGTACGGCCCGGACGCGGCGGTCGCGGTCATCGGCCCGGCCGGTGAACACGGGGTCAGGTACGCCTCGATCGTCACCTGCCGGGACCATCCGCTGCCCCGGCTCGGTCTCGGCGCCGTGCTCGGCGGCAAACGGGTCAAGGCGGTGGTCTGCCGGCCCGGTACGCCGCCGCGGGTCGCCGACCCGGCGGCGCTGGCCCGGATCGGCGCCTGGTACGCCTCGGCCCAGTCGGACAACCCGCTGACTGCGTGGCAGCACGGCACACCCGGCTTCGGGGTCTGGACCGGCGACCCCGGGTACGCCCCGGTCGCCAACTTCGCCGACACCCGGACGGCGGGCGGGATCGGGGTGGCGCCGCCGGTGGAGCGGGTCGCGGCCTGTCCCGGCTGCCCCACCGACTGCATCAAGGTCTTCGCCGGCGCCGGGCTGCACCAGGAGGCGCTGGCGATGCTCGGGCCGAACCTCGGCCTGGCCGACCCGTGGCCGGTGCACGCCCGCTGCCTGCAGCTCGGGCTGGACCCGGTGTCACTCGGTGGCACCCTCGCCGCGGTCGGCACCCCTGCCAGCGAGGTCGCGGCGACGGTCGAGCGGATCGGCGCCGGCGCGGACCCGCTCGGCGAGGGCGCCGCCCGGGTCGCCCCGGGCTCGGCGATGACCAGCAAGGGGATCGAGCTGCCGCCGTTCGACCCCCGGGTGCAGCCGAACCTCGGCCTCGGTTACGCGGTGGCGCCGATCGGGCCCCGCTACGACATCATCGAACACGATCTCGACTTCGACCCGGAGCAGGGACTGCCGCACAGCTATCCCGAACTCGCCCGGCTCGGCGTACGGGCACCGCGGCCGCGCGGCGAACTCGACGTGACCCGTACCGCCCAGTTGATGCGGCTCTGGAGTGGGCTGGACGCGCTCGGGATCTGCCCGTACGCGGCCACCCCGACCCGGCCGTTGACCCTGGACCGGGTCGAGGAGCTGGTGCGGGCGGTGACCGGCGTACGACCCGACGTGCTGGCGCTCGGCGCGCGACGGCTGCGCCTGCAGCGGGCGGTGAACCGCCGGGTCGGTCTCGGGCTGGACGCGGACACCCTGCCCGACCGGTTCTTCACCGAGCCGGTCGCGGCCGGCCGGTACGCCGGAGCGGTGCTGGACCGGACCGCCTTCGGAGCGGCGGTGGCCCGGCTGCAGGACGAACTCGGCTTCACGGATCGGGCCTGACCGGTCCGGACGTGTGGGGTGCCCGGCCGATCCGGCGTGGGCGACGGAAATGAAGTGAGGTGGGGCATGGGTGACTTCGACGGCCTGGTGGCCGTGGTGACCGGTGGAGGCTCCGGCATCGGCGCGGCCTGCGTGGCGGCGTTCACCGCCGGTGGCGGCGAGGTCGGGGTGCTCGACCTCGACCCGGGGGAGCAGGGCGGTGACACGCTCGGGGTGGTCGCCGACGTCGCCGACCGGTCGTCGCTGGACGCGGCGATGGCCCGGGTCGCCGAGACGTTCGGCGGCATCGACATCCTGGTCAACAACGCCGGGATCAGCGCGGTCGGCGGCGTCGAGGCGAACGACGAGGCGGAGTGGCACCGGGTGCTCGACGTCAACGTCGTCGGGGTGGTCCGGACCACCGCGGCCGCGCTGCCGTACCTGCGGCGCAGCGCCCGGGCGGCGATCGTGAACATCTCCTCGATCGCGGCCACCGCCGGGCTGGTGCAGCGGGCCCTCTACTCGGCCTCCAAGGGCGCGGTGCACTCGCTCACCCGGGCGATGGCCGCCGACCTGGTGGGCGAGGGCATCCGGGTGAACAGCGTGGCACCGGGCACCGTGGACACCCCGTGGGTGGCCCGGCTGCTGGCCCGGGCGGCCGATCCGGCGGCGGAGAAGCGGCGGCTCGCCGCCCGGCAGCCCACCGGACGGCTGGTCAGCGCCGAGGAGGTCGCGGCCGCGGTGGCGTACCTGGCGAGTCCGGCCGCGGGGGCGACCACCGGCACCTCGCTCGCCGTCGACGGCGGCATGCACGGGCTGCGCCTGCCCCGGGTCTGACGGACGGGCCGGGATCGGCCGGGTGGTCCACCACCCGGCCGCCCGGCCGGTCAGGCGCCCTGGCCCTGGTTCTGCATCAGGCCACCGTCCATGAAGTACGTCGATCCGGTGACGTAGTCGGCGTCGTGGCTGGCCAGGAAGACGGCGAGCCGGCCGATCTCCTCGGGTTGGGCGGCCCGCTTCCACGGGATGCTCTGCACCTGCTCCTCGAGGTACTTCGGGTCGTCGATCGCCTTCTGGTTGAACGGGGTGAGGACCATCCCGGGTCCGATGTTGTTGACGTTGATCCGCATCGGGGCGAGTTCCAGGGCCAGGCTCTTGGCGAGGTTGAGCAGGGCGCCCTTGCTGGCGTCGTAGTCGGAGCCGCCGGCCCGAGCCACCTCCTGGTGGATCGAGGTGATGTTGATGATCTTGCCGTCGCCGCCCTGGTCCCGGCGGTGCTGGGCGAACCGCCGCGCGCAGAAGAACGCCCCGTAGACGTTGACCCGCATCGCCCGGTCCCAGGTTTCGGTATCGAGGTCGATCACCGGGATGCCGGAGGCGTCCACCCCCGCGTCGTTCACCAGGACGTCGAGCGCCCCGAACTCGGCGAGGGCCTCGTCGAACATCGCGCCGACCTGGTGCTCGTCGCTGATGTCGCCCTGTACGACGATGGCCCGCCGGCCGGAGCGCACCACCTGCTCCTGGGTGTGCTCGGCGCCGTCGTGGTCGGTCAGGTAGTGCACCACCACGTCCGCGCCCTCCTTGCCGAACTCGACCGCGGTGGCCTGTCCGATGCCGGAGTCCGATCCGGTGATGAGTGCGGTCATTCCGTTGAGCCGTCCGGTCATGGGAAGCCCTCCTCGGAGTAGGTCGCGCCGGTCGACGCGGTGCTGAGCTGCCAGGCCGCCAGGATCAGGCCGATGTGTGAGAACGCCTGCGGGAAGTTGCCGAGCTGTTCGCCGGTGTGCGCGTCGAGCTGTTCGGCGAAGAGCCCCAGGTCGTTGGCGCGGCTCGCAACGGTCTCGAACAGGCGCGCGGCGCGGTCCCGCTCGCCGGCCAGCGCCAGACACTGCACCAGCCAGAACGAGCAGAGGTGGAAGGTGGCCGGGTCGCCGTCCCAGCGGCGGACCAGTCCGCCGTGGCCGAGCCGTTGGTCGATCAGGTCGATGGTGGCCCGCATCCGGGGATCGGCGGCGGGCAGGAAACCGATGATCGGCATGACCAGGACGCTGGCGTCCAGCCGGTCAGACCCGAACGCGCCGGTGAAGGCGCCGACGCCGGCGTTCCAGCCCTGCCGCAGGATCACCTCCCGCACCTCGTCGCGCTGCCGGGCCCAGCGGGCCACCTCGTCGGCGTCGCCGAGCCGGCCGCCGAACCGGACCGCCCGGTCCAGCGCCACCCAGCAGTAGACCTTGGAGGAGAGGTAGTGGCGTTCGGCGTCCCGGGCCTCCCACATCCCGGCGTCCGGCTTGCGCCAGTCGGCCGCCGCCTGGTCGGCGAGGTCACGCAGCAGGTCCCGGATCGGGTCCGGCATCGGGGTGAGATGGTCCCGTAGCCGCCAGGCCGCGTCGAGCACCTCACCGGGTACGTCGAGTTGCCGTTGCCGCCACGCCTGGTTCCCCACCCGGACCGGCGCGCTGTCGGCGTAGCCGCGCAGTGTCTCCATCGTCTGCTCGTCCAGGTCCCGTTCGCCCTCGACACCGAACATGACCGGCACCCGGCTCGCGCCGACCCGGCCGACCGCCGAGGCGACCCAGTCGAAGAGCCGGCCGGCCTCGGTCGGGCAGGCGGCGACCCAGAGCGCCCGGAGGGTGAGGCAGAAGTCGCGCAGCCAGGCGTAGCGGTAGTCGTAGTTGCGGTCGCCGCCCAACTCCTCCGGCAGTGACGTGGTGGCCGCCGCCACCACCGCCCCACTCGGTTGGTAGGTGAGCCCCTGCAGCACCAGCGCGTTCCGTTGGACCAGGTCGGCGTGGTCGCCGTGGAACGGATGCTCGTCGGCCCAGGACCGCCAGCCCCGTACCGTCTCCGCGAGCGGGTCCGGGTGGTGCGGGTCCGGCACGGCCGGCGCCGTCCCGTACGTCGGGGCGTAGCCGAGGGTGAAGACCTCCCGTTGTCCGGCGTGGACCTCGAAGTCGAGGGCCACCTGGTCGGTGGCCGCGACCAGCGGCAGGGTGCCGGTCAGGGTCAGCGTCGTCGGCCCGGCGGTGACCCGCGGCGCACCGTTCTCGGGGACCAGGTAGGCGTCCCGCCGGGCGTACTCGAACCGGGGGCAGTAGGACATGGTCATCGGTACGGCGCCGGAGATTCCCTCGACGACCCGGACCAGGGCCCGGGGTGAGCGTCGCCCGATCTCGTGACCACGGGCGCCGGGCTCCAGCGCGAGCCCGTCGGTCACCGCCACCTCGCCCTGCCCGGTACGGAAGACGGTGCGCAGCACCAGCGTGCCCGGCAGATAGGCGCGGTGCACCTCGAACCGCCCGTGCGGACGTAGTGACCAGTGCCCGCCGTCCGGGTCGAGCAGTCGGGCGAACACCGACGGTGCGTCGAACCGTTCCGGAGACCACCAGTTGACCGATCCGTCCCGGTCCACCAGGGCCGCGCTGCGCCCGTCGGCGAGCAACCCGTGGTCGGCGATCCGGTCGTTGGCCACCTCCCGGTCTACCCGTATCGGCGGACGGCATTCGGTCGGCGACCCGGGTCGTCCGGTCCGCTGACGGGTGGGGTCCGCCGCCCGCAGTGACGCCGTCGGCCGACGGTCGCTCGTTGGAAGAATGGGACAGGCGGCGCGAGGTGGGTTTTTATGGACAGGACTACGCGTTTCGCGGTGATCGTGGCCTTCGCCGGGTCCGCCGCGCTCTCCGCCGTGATGGCGGCGACCCGGCGTGACCACGGGATCGGACTGGGGCCCGCCTGGGCCTGGATCCTCACCGCGCTGCAGGTGACCGCCCTCTACGCGGTGGGCCGGGGCCACGGCGTCGGCTGGCTGCTGGGCGCCGCCGTGCAGATCTGCTGGATCACCTACGCCGTGCTGACCACACAGTACGGGTTCGTCCCTGGCTGTGTGGTGTCCGCGATGGTCCAGGGTTACTCCTACCGGCGCCTCGTGCGGCCACCTCCGGTGGATCCGGGCGCGGTGCCCGAACCGGACCGTGCCGGGGAGGCGTCCGAGCGCGGCGGCTGATTGTCTACTGTCGGGGGAGCCGGTTCCCGAACGGGTGGGTGGAGACGATGGAAGATTTCCAGCTGCTGGCCGACGCCATCGCCCGGGCCTGGCCGGACGACCCGACGGACGTTCCGCCCGAGGTGGCGGCGATCGAACCCGAGCTGCTCGACGGACTCCGCGCCCTGGACGGTGCCGTCGGTGCGGCGGTCGCACTGCCGGAGACCCGACTCCTCGCCCTGCTCGACAGCGTTCCCCGGTTCCGGGACCGGGTGGACCGCGAGCGGGACTTCCTCTTCTACACGCTGTTCGAACGTGGTGCGCAGGTCGACGAAGGGTTGCGCCGGATCCGGCACAGCCAGGTCGAGATCGGGTACGTCACCGACCGCGCGCCCACCGGGGCCAGGGTCGCCGAACGCCGGTACGGCGGCCAGCGGGCCAACGACCTGAGCTACGGCGTGGCCCGGGTCGGCATCCCCGACGACCACCGGATGGGCCGACTGCCGCGGCCACGCAGTTGGCGGCTGTGGTTCCGTCCGGACCGGGAGAGCCACCTCGAACTGGACGGGACGACCGGGCTGACCGACGTACTGACCAGGCTCGGGACCCGGGCACCGGGACCGGACCTCCTGGTGTTCGTCCACGGCTACAACGTCGGTTTCCCCGACGCGGTACGCCGGACCGCCCAGCTCGCGTACGACCTCAACTTCACCGGCGTCCCGCTGCTGTACAGCTGGCCGTCGGTGGCGGAGACGCTGTCGTACTTCGTCGACGGGGAGAACGCCGCCGCCAGCCAGCGGCACTTCCGTACCTTCCTGCGGGTGGTGGCCGGCGAGGCGGGCGACGGGCGGGTGCACGTGGTGGCCCACAGCATGGGCAACCGGATCCTCAGCGAGGCGCTGACCGCCGTGGACAGTTGTCGGCTCGGGCACGTCGTCTTCGCCGCGCCCGACGTCGACGCCGGGGTCTTCGCCGACCGGGTCGCCGGGTTCACCGGTACCGCCGAGCGCTACACGCTCTACACCTCCGCCCGGGACCGGGCGCTGGCCGCCGCGCAACGGTTCGTTCGGCATCCGCGCGCCGGTCAGGCCGGGCCGGGAATGGTGGTCGTGAAGGGTGTCGACACCGTCGACGCCACCGACCTGGACACCGACTTCCTCAGCCACTCGTACGTGCTGGAGCACCGCTCGGTGGTCGCCGACCTGTACGCGCTGATCACGCACGGCCGGCCACCGGAGGAGCGGTTCGGCCTGGTGCCGATGATGGCCCCGAACGGTCCCTACTGGAAGTTCCGCCGCTGACGATTTCCCCGGGGCGGTCGGGGCGAGCGACGGGAGGCCGGGATGACAACCTGTCAGTGTGCCGGCTCCCGCACACCCATTTCCGGGCGCGACGACCGGTGGTCAGCGGGCCGCGGTCAGGTCCTCTTCGGCCGGTGCCGCCGGTGCCGCCGGTGCGGCCGGGGCCGGTTTCGGGCGCAGCACGGCCACCGCCACGATCGCGGCGGCGACGCCGCCCAGCACACCGACGACCGCGCCGGTCGACATCGCCTCCACAAAGGCATTCCTGGCCAGCCGGGCCAGGTCGCCGTCGCCGGTGAGGGCGGCGATCCGCAGTGCCTCGCCGATCGACTCCCGGGCCGGCCCGCTGACGTCCCGGGGCATCGCCGCCGTGTACGCGGCGGTCAGTACGCTGCCCAGCACGGCGACGCTGAGCGCCGCGCCGACCTGCTGCACGGTGTCGTTGACCGCGGAGCCGACGCCGGCGCGTTCGGGTGGCAGGGCCGCGAGCAGCGTGCCGACCGCGGCCGGTCCGGTGAGGCCGCTGCCCATGCCGATGACGACGAGCGCCACGGCCAGCCGCAGGTAACCGTCGGTCGGTCCGGTGGTGGCGAGCACCCCGAAGCCGGCGGCCATCAGCAGCAGCCCGGTGGCGATCGCCGTCCGGGCGCCGAACCGTCGGTCCACCAGCACCCCGATGCCGTTGAACGCGACCACGGTCACCAGCATCGGAATGAACGCCAGTCCCGCCCGCATCGGACCGTATCCGAGGACGAACTGCAGGTACTGGGTGAGCGCGAGCATCACGCCGCCGGCGGAGAAGGAGAGCAGCACGATCGAGAGGCTGGCGCCGCCGAAGTTGCGGTCGCGGAACAGCGCCATCGGCAGCATCGGCTCGGCGACCCGGCGCTCCCAGAGCGCGAACGCGGTGAGCAGGACGGCGGCGGCGACGAGCCCGCCGATGGTGCGGGGCGCGGACCACCCGTGCCCGGCCGACGAGATGACCGCCCAGACCAGGGCCGTCATGCCGAGGGTGGAGAGCAGCGCACCGAGCACGTCGGGCCGGCTGGCCGGTCCGCGTGACTCGGGAATGATCACGAGGGCGGCGACGACGCCGAGGACCGCGATCGGGATGTTCATCAGGAACACCGAGCCCCACCAGAAGTGTTCGAGCAACAGCCCGCCGACGGTCGGGCCGCCGAGCGCGCCGAGCATCAGCACGGAACTCCAGATCGCGATGGCCTTCTTGCGTTCGGACTCGTCGAAGACGGTGGTCAGGATGGAGAGCGTGCCGGGCATCAGGAACGCGGCACCGACCCCCATCAGACCCCGGGCGGCGATCAGCTGACCGGGGGTCTGGCAGAGCGTGGCGAGGCCGGACGCGCCTCCGAAGGCGACCAGGCCGATGACCAGGCCACGACGCCGTCCGTGCCGGTCGGAGAGGCTGCCCGCGGTGAGCAACAGGCCGGCGAAGACCAGGATGTACGAGTCGATGATCCACTGGATGTCCGAGCTGCTCGCCCCGAGGTCGCGGATCAGCGACGGGATGGCGATGTTGAGCACCATGTTGTCGATCACGACGACGAGCAGGCTCAGGCAGAGCACACCGAGGATCCACCATCGACGGGGGTGGGGAGTGGTCACGACGATCTCCGCTCGTACGGTGTTCGAGTTTTCTCGCACACCGTACAGGAATCTCGAACAGTGTACGAGGGTCGGTAGACTGATCTGGTAGAGAGGACGCCGGATGCCCCCGAAGTCGGACCACTTCACCAACTCGGTCTGGACCCGCCCGCCCCGTGGCCGGGGCGAGCAGCCCACGCTCAGCCGCGAGCAGATCGTCCGCGCCGCGATCGAGCTGCTCGACAGCGAGGGCGCCGGCGGGCTGAGCATGCGTCGGCTGGGCACCAAACTCGGCGCCGGCGCCACCTCCGTCTACTGGTACGTCGCGAACAAGGACGAGCTGCTCGAACTCGCCGTCGACGAGGTGATGGGGGAGGTGTACGTCCCCGAGGCGGGCGACACGGGCTGGCGGGTCGGCGCCTCGGTCCTCGCCGTCGGATTCCGTACCATGCTGCTGCGCCACCCCTGGGTGATCAGCCTGCTCGGGGTACGCCCGAACCTCGGACCGAACGCCCTGCGGGTCGGCGACCGGATGGTGGCGCTGCTCGAGGCGGCCGGCTTCGCCGATATGGAGGTGGCCCACGTCAGCTCGTTGCTGATGGCCCACGCCATCGGCTCGGCAACCACCGCGGCGGCGGTGCGGAACAGCATGGGGGGCCCCGACCGGTCGTTCGACGAGACGATCCGGACCCTGGAGCCGTACCTGGAGCGGGTCGGCGCCGACCACCCGAACTACGACCGGTGGCGACGTGGACTCGGTGCCGACGCGACGGACCTGGAACGGTCCTGGGACGAGGGCTTCACCTTCGGACTGGACCGACTGCTCGACGGCCTGGAGCTGTGGCTGACCCGGCAGCGGCGGGATCCGGGCCCTCCCGACGCCTAGACGAGTAGTTCCGAAGTCAGGGGTCGATGTCCAGGCATGAGGAGAGGGCATCCAAGATCATGTTGTGACGCAAGACCTGGACACCCTCTTGACCGCACTGTACGTGAAGATCGACGACAGCATCCG